>JAWXUI010000031.1:0-12691 GCA_044432805.1 Mycoplasmatota bacterium
GCAAAAGTTTATGATTTGAAAATAATAAATGATGAAGTAGTAGAATTAAAAAAAGAAGAACAGTTTATTATTAAAACAAAAAAAGATACTTATAAAAGTTTATCAGTAATAATTGCAACGGGATTAGCAAAAAGAAAATTAGGACTTAACGAAGCTAGATTTTCTAATGTTTCTTATTGTGCTACATGTGATGGTTTTTTTTATAAGAACAAAGATGTTGCGATAGTAGGTGGAGGCAATACTGCTCTAGAAGATGCAATATTTTTATCTAACATTTGTAATAAAATATATATTATTAATAGAAGCGATAAATTAAGAGCGGATGACAAATTAATTAATCAAGTTAAAAATAATGATAATATAAAAATATTATATAATTCTGTTATTGAAAAAATAAATGGTGATAAAACAATAACTAGCATAACTATTGATTCAAAAGAAATAGCGATAGAAGGTTTATTTATTGCTATTGGACAAATACCTCAAAATCAATTTTTAAATAATTTTGTCGATTTAGAAAATGGATATGTTTTATCAAGTGATTGTAAAACAAATGTTAATGGTTTATTTGTAGCAGGAGATTGTCGAACTAAAGAAGTTAGACAGTTAGTTACAGCAGCAAGTGACGGTGCAATAAGTGCAGTAAAAGCTTTTGAATATATAAAAACGTTGTAATTTACAACGTTTTATATTCTTCTAATTTTTTTCCGATAATTATTTTGTTTTCATTAATTAAAATTGGTCTTTTAACAAGCATTCCATCAGTTGCTAATACTTTTAGTGATTCATCAATAGTCATTGCTTTTAATTTGTCTTTTAAATTTAATTCTCTATACTTAATGCCGCTTGTATTAAATAATTTTTTTACTTCAATATTGTAATTATCTACCCAGCTTTTTAAAGTTTCGTAATCCGGATTATTTTCTACAATATCAATTAATTCTAAATCAACACCTAAATTATTTAAATAATCAAGAGCACTTTTACATGTACTACATTTTTTATGATAATAAAATTTCATAATTCCTCCTTTTGTTATAATTATTATAACATTTTTTTTTATAAATATGGTATAATCATAATACATTTAAAAGGAAGTGAAAAAATGAATTATAAAGATTTAGCGGATTTGATATTCCCAGAAGTAAAATTATCAATAGAGGATTTATTAGAAAAATATCCAAGTAGAGATTTAGAAAAAGGCGCAAAAGTAACACGTGTCGCACCGTCTCCTACAGGTTATTTACATATAGGAGGATTTTATCAAATCTTAACAGATTATATATATGCAAAAAAAAGTAATGGAGTATTTATTTTAAGAATAGAAGATACGGACCAAGCTAGAGAAGTAAGTGATGCTGCAAAATTAATTTTTGATTCTTTAAAATATTATAATATAGCACCCGATGAATTTGAAGATGAAACTAAAGTAGTTGGAGAATATGGCCCTTATTATCAAAGTAAAAGAAAAGAAATTTATCATGTTTTTATTAAACATCTAATCGAAAAAAATATGGCTTATCCTTGTTTTTGTAAAAAAGAAGATTTAGAAGAATTAAGAACAGAACAAGAAAGTAAAAAAATAAGAATTGGTTATTATAAAGAACATGCAATTTGTCGTAACTTAACTCCGGATGAAGCAGCAAAATTAATTAAAGAAGGAACTCCATATGGTATTCGTTTTAGATCGATGGGTGATTTTGATAATAAGGTAATTGTTGATGATGCAGTCAAAGGTAGAATTGAATTGCCAGAAAATGATCAAGATATTATTATTATGAAAGCTGAAAATAAATTGCCAACTTACCATTTCGCACATGTTGTTGATGATACTTTAATGCACACAACACATGTTATAAGAGGGGAAGATTGGTTACCTTCAACACCTGTTCATCTTCAATTGTTTAAAGCATTTGGATTTAAAGTTCCAACGTATTTACATACACCATTAATTGTAAAACAAGATGGTGATAAAATACGTAAGATAAGTAAAAGAAAAGATCCAGAAGCTAGCATGAGCTATTTTGAAGAGTTAGGTTATCCAACTTTAGCGGTAATTGAATCAATAATGACAATAATTAATTCAAATTATGAATCTTGGCATACAGCTAATCCGAACTTGTTATTTACAGATTTTGATTTTAGTCCTAAAAAAATGTCGTCATCAGGTTCATTTTATGACTTAGAAAAATTAGATAATATTTCTAAAAATTACTTATCTAAATTAAGCGCTAGTGAAGTTTATGATAACTATTTAGATTGGACGAAAAAATACGATTTAGATATGTTTGAATTAATTAATAAATATAGTGATTATACAACTAATATTTTAAATATTGAACGCGTTCAAAAGAAACCAAGAAAAGACTATGCTAATTATTCATCTATTAAAAACCAAATTTGGTATATGTATGATGAATTGTTTGATTTGTTTGATAATTATGAATTTCAATTAATTGATAATATAGAAGCTAATGTTTTAGCGAAAGATTATTTAGAAAACTTTTATAACGAAACTGATGAAAAAGATGTTTGGTTTAATAAAATAAAAGAATTAAGTGTTAAACATGGATATTGTGATGAAGTAAAAGTATATAAAGAAAATCCAGATGCTTATAAAGGTCATGTTGGAGATGTTTCAACTGCACTAAGAGTTATGTTAACTAAGAGAAGTATGACACCGGATTTATATGCTATTATGAATTTACTTGGAAAAGAAAGAATGTTAAAAAGAACAAAAAATTAGTTTTTTGTTTTTTAATATATAAAGGAGTATTAAAAATGAAAATAACTAAATTTAATCAATCTTGTTTACTTATAAGTACAAATAACAAAAGAATATTAATAGATCCTGGAATGATTGGATATAATGATGAATTATTAAACAATCATTGGTTAGACATTGATATTATATTAGTAACTCACAAACATGCAGACCATTGTAATAGTGAAGTAATAAACAAAATAATAAAAAGAGACAATGCTAAATTATATATTACAAACGAAATTCAAAACGAGTATAAATTCAATCAAAAAATAATTGTTCAAGAAGAAGATATAATAACTATTGATGATATAAAAATAGAAGTTGTTCATGCAATTCACGGCTATTTAACTGGATTTGCAGAAAGAAATGCTAATATTTTAGAAAATGTTGGATATATAATAGATGATGGTAAAACTAGATTTTATACTACAAGCGATACAATTAACTTTTATAATAAAATTAAATGTGATGTAATAGCCATGCCTTTTAATGGTAATGGGTTAACTATGGGATTAATAGATGGAAGTGATTTTATTAAAGACATTAATCCAAGGATAGTGTTACCGATACATATGGAACATCCAAATAGCATTATGAACCCAGATATTATAAAAATGGATCATGTATTTAGAGACAAAAACATTGAATATAAAATATTAAAAAAATATGAAAGCATTGAAATTTAAAAATAAATTATATAATAAATCAAATTTTTGACAAACATAATATTAAATGTTATAATGAACCAGTTAAAAAAGGAGAAATGATATGAAAATTTCATCTGTCAATCTAGTAATGTCTGCAGTTAGACGCAGTCAATATCCAACTGATAAGAAAACTGAATATTTGTTAGTTGGACGCTCAAATGTAGGTAAAAGTAGTTTTATCAACAGTTTAATCAATAGAAAAAATTATGCAAGAACAAGTGCAATACCAGGAAAGACTCAAACAATTAATTTTTATCTTGTTAACGATGAATTTTATTTGGTAGATGCTCCAGGTTATGGATATGCGGCATTATCAAAAGCAAAACAAAAAAAGTTTGGTTTAATGATGGAAGATTATCTTACTAACAGAGATAACTTAAAACAAGTATTTATGTTAATTGACTTTAGACATAGACCAACAAATGACGATATATTAATGTATAACTTTTTAAAATTCTATAAACTGCCAGTAACGATTGTTGCAACAAAAGCTGATAAAGTAGGAATAACATTACATCAAAAACAAAGATCTTTAATTTTACAAGATTTAGATTTAGTTGTAGGTGATGATTTTGTTGTCTTTTCAAACATTACCAAAGATGGAAAATCTGATGTACACGCTAAAATACAAAGAACATTGTAAGTAACAAAAAAATTTTATTACATATTATAACTTAGGTGATCTATTTTGAAAATTGAACAAATAAGTGAATTTATGACAATAATATATTTAAAAGATAAAATAGTCGATTTTGAAGAAAAACATTTAATAGAAGACTATTTTATTTCTTTATTTCAAACATTAAAAGAAAAATATAATTTAAATGTAAAAGGTTATTATAATATAAAAATTTATGTTGATAAATTTTATGGAAGCGTATTTTTATTAGAAAAAGAAGATATTGAAACATATGATTTTTCTGATACTGTTGATATGCGAGTGGAATTACCAATAAAAAAAGAATTCATGTTTAAAATAAATGATTTAAATTTTATAGAAAATATGGACAAATTTATATTATATAAAGATAAATTCAATTTGTATTTAAAAATAAAAAAAGATTTAACTAAAAAAGAAATAAGTTATTTACTAGAACATAGTGAAATAATATATAAAAAAATTAATAATTTAAAAATGGTAAACATATAAAAAAGAGGTGAATTTATGAAAAAACCAGTAATCGCATTAGTAGGGAAACCAAATGCAGGAAAATCAACATTATTTAATAGAATGGTTGGAACTAAAATATCAATCATAGAGGATACACCAGGTGTAACTCGTGATAGAGTATACGCAACAGTAAACTTTAATAACTACTCATATCATTTAATAGATACAGGTGGTATTGACATCGGTTTAGGAGACTTTAACAAAGATATAAAAATGCAAGTTGAATTAGCAATTGAAGAAGCAGATAAAGTTGTTTTTGTTGTAGATGGAAAAGAAAGTTTAACGGCTAATGATTATGTTGTAAGAGACATGTTAATTAAATCTGGAAAAGAAGTTATAATTGCAGTAAATAAATCAGATACAAGATTAGGGCAAGAAAATTTCTATGATTTTTATGAACTTGGATTTGAAACATTAATACCAGTAAGTGGTGAACAAAATTTAGGGATTTATGACTTACAAGAAGAAATAACAAAAAACTTTAATGAAATAAAAGAAGAAGAATATAGAGATGAACTTATAAAATTTAGTGTTATTGGTAGACCAAATGTTGGTAAATCAAGTTTAGTAAACGCTATTTTAAATGAAGAAAGAGCTATTGTATCAGATGTTGCTGGAACTACTAGAGATTCAGTTGATACAGTATTTAACTATCATAATGAAGAGTTTGTTGTTATTGATACAGCAGGTATGCGTAAACGTGGAAAAGTATATGAAAATATCGAAAAATACAGTTTATTAAGAGCCTTAAAAGCAATTGATAGATCAGATGTATGTTTGTTAGTAATAAATGCTAATGAAGGCATAATTGAACATGACAAACATATAGCATCATACGCACTTGAAGCTGGAAAAGGAATAATTATAGTTGTAAATAAATGGGACTTAATAGAGAATAAAGAAGAACAAATGAAAGAATTCACTAAATTGGTAAGAGCAGAATTTCAATTTATTCCATATGCACCAATAGTTTTCTTATCAGCGTTAACTAAAAAAAGAATTCACACTTTAATGCCTAATATTATAAAAGTAAATGAAAATTGTAAAAAACAAATAAAAACAAGTATTTTAAATGATGTAATAAATGATGCGTACGCATTAAATATTCCACCGTCATATAAAGGAAAAAGGTTAAAAATTTATTTTTGCAATCAAAAAGCTAATAAACCTCCAACTTTTGACTTACAAGTTAATAGTAAAGGTTTAGTGCATTTCTCTTATAAAAGATATTTAGAAAACAAAATAAGAGAATCATTTGACTTAGAAGGAACACCAATAGTTATTAATTTTAAAAACAAAGGTGAAGAATAATAAACTTTCTACTGTAAACACATATATTACAGTAGGAGGTTTTTTTATGTTTAAATTTAATGATAATTTCTTTAATAATATAGAAAAGAAAACAAAGGTTGACAAGCAAACAATCTTAGATTTGGCTAATAAATTACAGCAAAATGACTTGAAAAACGAAAAAACATTAAGAGAAGTAATACAAGAACTAGGAAGCATTACTGGAAAGGAAATAACAAAAGAGAAAGAAGAAAAAATAATAAATGCAGTTGTAAATGATAAAATACCTAAAAACATCGACAAAATGCTTTAATAAAACACAAATTATGATATAATTATTATAGGTGGTAACAATGAAACAAGAATTAAAATTTATTTTTTTAGCAGTTATAGCTTTAATAGGGTCATATGCAATATATGAATTAACATATGAAGAACAAAATATTTATACAAATGATGAAATTACTTTTAGCAATGAATACTCAGATGCAAATATAATGGATAATAATAATGTTATTTATACTTCATATGAAGAAGTATTTGAATTATTAGAAAGTGATGAATCATTTATTTTATACTTAGGTTCTCCAGAATGCCCTTGGTGTAGAAAAGCTTTACCTATATTTGTTGAAGCATTAAATGATTATAATGGAGAATCATTTTATTATATGGATATAATGAGTGATAGAGATACTCTAGTCTTAACTGATGGCAATATTGTTACAGAAAAAGAAGGAACTGATGATTATCATTTGTTAGTTGAATACTTATATGATTTATTGCCAACTTATTCTGGTTTAGAAGATGATTCAATTAAGAGAATATATCTTCCGACTTTTGTATTCGTAAGTAATGGCGAAATTACAATTCATCAAAGTACTGTTGACAGTGATGAAAGTTCTCAAGATGCTTTATCAGAAGAACAAATAACAGAATTAAAAAATATATTTTACGATCATTTTGATATAGTATTTCCTAATATGTGTGATGAAGGATGTTAAAACTACTTTTGTAGTTTTTTTATTTGCTATTTAGTTAATTTGAGAATATAATAAATTATTAACGGAGGTAGTTATGATGGAACAAAATAAAATATTAGTACAGAAATATAATAGTCAATTATATTATCTTATAAATAAAAAAATAAATATACTAGGAATAGTGAATGCTTTTTATTTAAGTAATCAGTTTATTCCAAGAAGTAAAGACCATATTCCTAAAATAAAACCAAGAGTAGATGGGAAGTTAATCTCTGATACCTGTTTTTTCCATATACCATCTGCCAATAATGGGGTAAAAATATACATTGAATCAGGAATTTATATATGTCACGGATGTGGAGAAGAGCTTAATTCTATTTCTCTTGTATCAAGACTTTTTGACATTACTATGGATCAAGCATTAGAAACACTAGCGGCATTTACAGGTGATTTTGATTTAAACGCATTAAATGAAGAACAAAGAAAAATTTTTGATATTTTAGTGACCCATTATGAGTCACATTATGAGTTGTTAGATGAATTAGAAGAAAATGAAAGAAGACATAATAAATTAATTAAACAACGAGCTTCAAGTTTAGAAAGATTAGCTTATAAAGAACTTAAAAATATAGAATTTAAAGAGCAACTAGATATAAATTATATAAATAAAGTATTAAGTACTGATTATAAAGAAAAAGAATATCAAAGAAAGCCTGGATATAAAAAAGATGAAAATACTAAATTTACTTATGCAAATTGGGATTCCAAACATTTTGATACCTATGATTTATTCACAAAGGAATTTATAACAGAAGTTGTTAGTAAAGTAGATATAATAAAACTAGCAAACGCAATTTATGGTTCTGATGTAGAAGTTAGACAATTAAGTTATTTCGCAACAGAATATAGTAAATGTGTATTGCATGATGAAAGTATAAGTCAGTATTTTGTCACTGCTAATTCAAAAGATAATCTATATCATTGTAATATTTGCGATGCTACATTAAATAGTTTTGAATTATTAAATAAAAAAATACAATTGTCACAATTTGATATTTCGACTAATGAAAGGGAGCATACATTAAATATATTTTTAATGTTATGTGTAATTTTAGGCATAGTTGATATTAATGTCTTAGATAAACGTTATCAAGAAATATATATAAAATTAGAAATCGATAGATATTTTAATAATTCGATTGACACAAAATTAATGGAAAAAATAATAGAACTTTGTCTATTAAATATGTGTTATAGTGGTGAAGTTGATATTGATAATATAACTAGGGTTTATAAAGTAACTATAGAAGATGTTAAAAATATTGTAAAAGAATATAATTATTATTATAGGCCAAATATAATATTTAAAACTAAAGAAAGAGAATTAGAAAATATTAATCATGGACAAGAAGAGTATTATGAATATCTATTAAGAAAACCAAAAATAAAAATAATAGATGAAGAAGATATGCCATTTTAAACTAAAAGAAATTTTAGTTTTTTTATTTATTGTTCTACTTAATTTCAATACTCATATATTTTAGTGTATAAGAAAGTAGGTAAAAATGGAAAAAATAGAAATTATTAAAAGTATAACAGAGAGAACCGGTGGAGATTTATATTTAGGTGTTGTTGGAGCTGTAAGAACTGGAAAATCAACATTTATAAAAAAAGTAATTGAAACTTTAGTTGTTCCTAATATCGATGATGAATATGAGAAAAAAAGATGTCTAGATGAAATTCCTCAATCTGCTCAAGGAAAAATGATAATGACTACTGAACCAAAATTTGTGCCTTCTAATGCTGCTAAGATACAAATAGAAGAATTTTTTGCAAACATTAGATTAGTGGACTGTGTTGGATATATCATACCGGGGGCAAAAGGATATGAAGATGACAATGGACCTAGAATGGTAAAAACACCTTGGTATGACGAAGAAATACCCTTTATAGAAGCTGCGGAAATAGGAACAGAAAAAGTAATAAAAGATCATAGTTCAATAGGTATAGTAATAACAACTGACGGATCTATTGGAGAACTAGATAGAAACAGTTATGAAGAAGCAGAAACCAGAGTAATAAATGAATTAAAAGAAATTGGAAAACCATTTATTGTAATAATGAATACTACACATCCAATGTTACCAGAAACAGAAAGATTATGTGAAAAATTAAAATTAACTCATGATGTACCGGTTCTTGCACTTAGCATTGAAAATTTAACAGAAAGAGATATATATTCTATTTTAAAAGAAGCCCTTTATGAATTTCCGGTTGTTGAAGTAAATGTTAAAATGCCTGAATGGATTGCTTGTCTAGAAGCAAATAATTGGTTAAAAAAAATCTATATTGAAAAAATAAAAAATAGTGTTATAGAAGTTGATAAATTAAGAGATGTTGAAGATATAATGTCTCACTTTAATGAATGTGAACATATTTCATCATCTTATCTATCGGAAGTAAATACATCTTCTGGCGATATTACAATTAATCTAGATGCACCTAGTAACTTATATAATGAAGTATTAAAAGACATAATAGGTGTTGATATAAATTCAAAAGCTTCATTGTTAAGCTTATTTCAAGATTATAATGAAGCAAAAAGTGAATATGACCAAATAAAAGATGCATTAAAAATGGTTAAAGCAACAGGTTATGGAGTCGCATCTCCTTCGATAAAAGATATGAAATTAGACACTCCAGAAATAATAAAACAAGGAAGTAGGTACGGAGTAAAGTTAAAAGCGGTCGCGCCATCTATACATATGATAAGAGTAGATGTTGAATCAACTTTTGAGCCAATTATAGGTTCTGAAATTCAAAGTAAAGAATTAATAAATTATTTAATGAAAGATTATGATAAAGATGCATTTTTAATATGGAAAAGTGAAATATTTGGAAGAAGTTTAGATGCTATAGTAAAAGAGGGAATACAAGCGAAATTATCTTTAATGCCGGATGCTATTCGTCTTAAATTGCAATCTACTTTATGTAAATTAGTTAATAAAGGTTCTAGCAATTTATTCGCGATTGTATTATAATTAATTTATGAGAACATATATATCAAAATTTAATATAAAAAACAATTTAGAAATAAATAAAACCATCTGTCATATATCGGATATTCATTTTTTTAACAATTATAATATAAAAAGATTTGAAATAATAAAAGAACAAATAAAAAAAATTAATCCTGATTTTATTTGCATAACTGGTGATTTAGTTGATAATAATATCATTGTTGAAAATGATTATATAAAACATTTATATAATTTTTTCTCTGATTTAGGATTGATTGCTAAAGTATTAATTACCTTAGGTAATCATGATTTGGAAACATACAAAGACAAAAAAAGAGTTTATAAATATCCGTATAAATTTGTAAGAAATATAAGAAAGTTAGAAAATGTAACTTTATTAGAAAATGAAAAAAAAGTTTTTGATAATATTTGTTTTATTGGCTATAATCCCACTTATGAATATTATGAAAAATTTGAATTTGATTTTGATTTATTAAAAAACAATTTTAATTTAGAAAAATTCAAACTAAATAAAAATAATTATAATATATTACTATTACATACACCTATTGGGATAATGGCTTTTGAAAATAATATAGTGGATAACTTTAATTTAATATTGTGTGGACATACACATGGAGGTATGATTCCATCTTCATTTTTTGGGAATCGTGGATTATATTCTCCGAATAAATTAATATTGCCTCATGATATGCGAGGACATAAGAAAATAAGGCAAACTGACATAATTATTTGCAGTGGAATTTATAAATTGCCAAAAACTTCAAAACTAGACAAATTAAACGATTTATATGCCATGGATATTAATGAAATTATGATAAAACCCTTGCAAAACAAGTAAATATTTGCTATCCTTATATTGTAAGCAAAATATAAAAGCTTACATAGTGGAGGTTAATTATGACAAAAACAGAATTAGTAAATTATATTGCAGAAGAAACAGGATTAACAAAAGCTGATGCATCTCGTGCTTTAGAAGCAATGATGACAGGTGTTGTTAAAGGATTAAAAGAAGAAGGTAAAGTAACTTTAACAGGATTCGCTACTTTTACTGCTAAACAAAAAGCAGCATCAGAAGCTCGTAATCCAAGAACTGGTGAAACAGTAAAAGTTCCTGCAAGAGTAGCAGCAACAATTAAAGCTGGTTCAAAATTAAAAGAAGCTTTAAACTAAGGACTAATTATAGTCTTTTTTTATAGAAAAGAGTTGGTGTAAATGTTAGAATCAGCCCTTAAAACATTAAAAATAATAGAAGATAATGGTTTTAAAGCATATATTGTAGGTGGATTTGCTAGAAATACATATATAAATAAAACAAGTATAGATGTAGATATATGTACTTCAGCAACACCAAAAGAATTAAAAAAAATATTTGATAATTTAATTATGTCTTCATTTAATTACGGTTCTTGCAAAGTAGTTGTTGATAATATAACAATAGATTTAACAACAATGCGTATTGAAAGTGATTATTTAGATAATAGAAGACCAAATAAAATTGAATATGTAACAGATTTATTAGTTGATTTAAAAAGAAGAGACTTTATAATGAATACATTAATAATAGATTCAAATAATCAATTTTTAGATTTTTTAAATGCTAGAGAAGATATTGATAATAAAATTATAAGATGTGTCGGCGATGCAAATAAAAAAATAAAAGAAGATTCTCTTCGTATTTTAAGAGCAATCAGATTTGCAACCCAATTAGATTTTAATATTGATTTAGAATTAAAAAAAGCTATTATAAAAAATAAAAATAGTTTAAAAAAATTATCTTATTATAGAAAAAAAGAAGAATTAGATAAAATTTTTACTAGCAAAAATGTTTTATATGGAGTCGCACTCATAAAAGAATTAGAATTAGAAGATGTTTTAGAACTTAATTTTGATAATTTTAAAGTTACTACTTCAATTATAGGAATATGGGCACAAATAACAGATAAATATGTCTTTAATAAAATAGAGACAACCCAAATATTAAAAATAAAAGAACTTTTAAAAAAAGAACTAAATATTTTAAATATATATAAATATGGTTTATATGTTTCTTCTGTTGTTGGTGAGATAAAGGGTATAAATAAAGAATATGTAGCTAAAATAGTAACTAATTTACCTATTAGAAAAAAAGAAGAGATTGATATTACATATAATGATTTAAAAAAAATGAATATTGATTATAAAAAAACTTTGAAGTTGCTAGAAGAAAAAATAGTGCTAAATAAGCTCGAAAATAAAAAAGAAGAAATAATAAAATATCTAAATGAAGTAAAAGTTTAAGAAAAAAATAGTAAACTCTTTTACTTTTTTTTTAAATGGTTTATAATAATTTAATGAGGTGACTTATGCAAACAAAAATAGCTGAATTAATTAAGAAAAAAGATCTAACTATACCATCAGTTTTATTTTATAATATTACTAAATTAAACATAAGTCATTATGAATTATTGATTTTAATTTATTTTATAAATAATAAATCTATGTTTAATCCTAAAGAAATAAGTAAAAATTTAAATATGACATTAAATGATGTATTAGAAAGTGTAAGCAATTTAAAAGAAAAAAAACTAATCACAATTGAATTAAAAGAAATCAATAAAAAATGTGAAGAACATATTGATTTAAATTTATTGTATAAAAATTTATCTATGTTAATAAGTGCTTCTGAAGAAAAAGAAGAAATAGTAGAAAATACTATCTATTCTTTAATTGAAGAAAGTTTTGGTAGACTTTTA
>JAWXUI010000032.1:0-12552 GCA_044432805.1 Mycoplasmatota bacterium
CACCACCTGCATTTATGTGATTTGAAATAACAACTACATCTTTTCCATTACCAAAAGCAGATAAAACTCTACTAACTCGTTCTTCTGGATCAAGAGTTTCATCGGTATCTCTAGTCATATAAACAGATACACCTAATTCATTAAATTTATCGTACATCACTTGAGAAATTTTTAAAGTATATTCTTTTTCAAAAAAAGTCTCTCCAACAGCTCCTGGATCACTACCACCATGTCCTGCATCAATAACAACTTTATATTCCATAATTAAATCACCTATGTTAATATATGTATTTTCCTAAATATTGTTATTAATAATTATCGTGGTCCAAAAACATCAAAGCAAAGGATTTATTAATGCAATAGAAAAATATATATTTAAATAAACTTCAATTAATATCTTTGATATTACCATTAATAACATTTGTTTTTATTATTTTGTTTCCTAATTTAAAAACAGAAAATCTATGTTGGATATTTATATTCATTAAGTTGTTAGCTTCATTATTCTTAATTGCTATTAATGCATTTATAATATGAATTATTTATTCATTAGATTTCTTTATTAATAAAAAAAATGACACCTACAAAGCCTGGTAAAATTTATTGAAAAATTAATTTTTTTATTGTATTTAAATACGAAAAAACTCGCATTAGCGAGTTAGAAAAGTTTCAAAAGAGATATCCCTTTGCACACCGATATTGGCAGAGCCAATATCGTAGTGTGTTACTATTTAGCCAACTTAATAACTTATATATATTTATTGATATCCTAAATAGCAAAATCTATTTTTCTTACCTCTTCTAATAATTTTATTCGATTATCATCAAATGTAAACTTATTACTGTTTTCTTTTATATGTTTAATAACAGTATCTATCGAAAAATATTTAACTTCACTCAATTCTTCTGGCTGAATTTTATAATATTGTTCCGACAAATTAGAGTAAATACAATAAAAATAAGTAATATGAGAATTTTTTTCTTTGATAACAATTTCTCTTTGAAAAAAAGATATCAATTTTTTTTCGTCTACCTTTAAACCTAACTCTTCATTTAATTCTCTAAGTGCTGCTTCTTTCAATGTTTCAGTAGCTTCAACATGCCCAGAACAAGCACCCCATTTTCCAGGATTAAATCTCTTATTCAAACTACGTTTCTGTAATAAAATCTCTTTTTTGGCATTAATAACATAAATAGAAATTTCATTATGTAATAAATTTCTATCATGCGCTATTTCTTTTTCTAATATTTCTCCAGTATCATTACCATTTTTATCTACAATCTTTATATATTCCATTCTTTCTCCTATAAAAACATTAAAAATGTTATTACTTTTGAATTAACCCACCATGGCATTTTAATTCATATATTTTAATATTATTTTTATATATACTTTCTGTTCCTTCAAAATTAGATAAAGTTCCATTTGAATCAAAAGTATATTTGTATTCATTATTTACATATTCTTTTGGACCTCTTAATGGTAAACTATCTTGCGAATGTCCAACTAACATTAAAGCTGGTCGCAACGCTTTATCCATCGCTTCTTCTGTTAAAGAATCGTCAAGTGATTTTCCATAATAGTTCATTCCCCAAATAGGTAGTCCCTCATTTGTATAAACAATTTCTTCACCCATAAAATTCGTTCCGCCAAAGTATGTATCGTGATATGTCATTATATTATTTTTATATTCATAATCTATAGAATTCTTTCTACTTGAATCGACTTTTTCCACATTTGCATTAGCATAAGTTTGTATTTTTGCTTCTATTAAAAAATCAGATATTTCTTTCACTAAAAAACCTTCTTTCTACAAATTAGTATATCATAAAACTTCGATAATTTTCTTTCTGACTAAAATTCATATATTTTTTATTTATCTTTTACATAGTATAATCATTATTTTTTTCTTCTTTATAAATATATGTATATTCTTTTTCTATGTTTGCATATTCAAATAACTCATTTTCTTTAGTTGTATCGATACTAATTTCTATAATATTTTTTTTATAAAACGTTTCATCACGAAGAACCATTTTATTTCGTTTATTGCTAGGTTTTTACTAAGATTATTACCATATTTAAGTAAGTAGTATTAAAACCTCTTATAAAGGCAGTTTATGTAATATAATAGGTTCTCATTTTTATCTTCTAATCTTTTATTTTTATTTTTTAATGATATTATATAATGTTTTGAGTTCTGATTAATTCAAAAATTTGAGTAGATAAATTTTCTAACGAATCCTTTCTAGGACTAATCTTATTTTTTTCTTTACTAGATAACTGTGCTATGGTTTTAAAATTTTTAAGTAAAAATATTTTATCAAAACCAAACCCGTTTTCTCCTTTTTCAGACATTGCAATTGTCCCGAGTAATACAGATTCATAACTTAATGTATTAACTCCATCATAATAAACCACACAACAAATAAATTTACAATCTCTATTTTGAGTATTATCTTTCATTTTTTTTATTATAAATTCATTTCTTTCTTGATCATTTTTATCTTCGCCTAGAAATCTATGTGTTAACACTCCTGGCCAATGGTCAAAACAATCAATGCAAAGTCCACTATCATCTGCTATAACAGGTCTTTGCACTATGTCATAAATTTCCTTTGCCTTTTTAAAAGCATTTTCGTAAAATGTATTTCCATCCTCTTCTACATCAACATTCAAAGATATATCATTTAAAGATAATACGTTATGTTCTACAAATATATCTTTAATTTCTTTTATTTTTCCCTTATTGTTACTTGCAACTATTATATCCATAATTTCACCTCTATCTTGTCAAACTCATAATATTTTGTCGGTCTATAACCCTTTTGGAGCACTTGATCACTTTCTTTACAATAATTAATTATTTTTTTTCGAAAGTTAGATTTATCAACTTGTTTGTCCAATATTAATTCATATAGTTTATGTAGACTCTCGATAGTAAATATATCATTCATAAATGTGAACAAAGTATTAGTAGTATCTAATCTACTTCTGATTAATTTGTACGACATTAAAATAAATAAAATATCTCTTTCTAAATACATATCATTAACATTTACTCTATGATAATATTCATCTTCAACTACCTCTGTTTTATATTCATATCCTTTATTATCAATAATTAAAATTTTGTTATCTTTAAGTGAAAAATCCACTAAATTATAATTTTCATTTAAATCTATTATATTGTTTTCATTCATTGTTGTTAGAAAAATCAAATTCCCATCGTTTGCTATATTGTGTTCTTTTTCAGATAAAAAATGTACTTGTGATAAATAAAATTTGTTTCCTCCTATAATATTCTCCGTAAAAGACGACACATTTTTCTTCAAATTATAACACTTTTCAAAAGGCATATTCATTAAAATTGAATCAGAATTTTTTTTTGTTAACAATTTTAAACTATAGTTATCATTTTTTTTTATATCATCACTTTTTTCTTTACACAATACAAATATAACATTATAAATATCTATTTTCATAAAGGAACCTCTTCTCCAAAATTTTCTCTATTATATCATTTAATTTTAAATTTGTGACATCAATTCCATGTATATTTTTTATATTCTTTAATTTCTCATAAGTATTAATATACATTAAATTATATTCCCATGCTTTTTTATCAAACTTATTAATTTCTTTTCTTTGATTTATTCTCCTTAAAAGTTCTTCTTTATCTTGAGTAATAAGAAAGACTAAAAATACGTTATCACCTCTTAAAAATTTTTTAAATTCATAAATTCTTGTTTCTAATGATATATCTTCAAACATATATTTACAAATTACATCTTCACTTCTATCTTGGACTACAAAACCTTTCTTAAGAAATTCTTTAGCCAATGTCGTTTTTCCTATACCATCTGTTCCTTCTAATATAATATTTGTGAATTTTAATTTCTTTATTATTTCACTTTCTATATAAAATAAATCATCATTTTTATTGTAAAAAAACATATTATATAACTCAATTATATTTTTATTAATTTTTTTAATTATATAATTATCTTCATACTGTTTTATAATTCTATTTTTAAAAGATATATATGATTTTGTTGTAAATAAATCATCATACGTACTTATAATTTTAACTAAATCATTAATTATTATATCTGTTATACTTACTAAAAAATTTTTAACTTCACTATAACTTATGTATTTTGTTTTTCCAATAATATCATTATCTAAAAATTTTAAATTATATTCGGCTATTTCACTATTTATATTATCTTTAAAATCTATATTTTTTATAATTTGCTTCCTGTTTATTGAAAAATCATTTATAAGTCTGTTATTTATTATAGAATAATCATTATATATACCTTCTTTACTAAAGATAAATTTAAAATCTTTTTTTAAATCCAGCTTAGGCTTTATAAATTTTTCCATAAAATATTTATCCAATAACAAATGGGTAAGTTCCCCTAATAAAAATTCGTCTTTATATTTGGTATTATTTAAAAATTTTTTAATATTTATACTTCCATTTTTATTTCTATAGTGCAGGTTTTTAACTACATCAGGATATATAGTTCCATTATTAAATTCTATTTTGTTTTTTATATTTAATTTTCCCGAAATTAATTTAGACACAGCCAAGTGTGCTGCAATACTTGGCATTATAAATTATCCTTTATATAATTAATTATTTCTATTTCATCATTAACGTATATTAATTCCACATTATTATTCATTTTTAAACTAGTTATAACCGGAAACCAATATTCGTATTCCGTTTTAAATTGAGTAATTTTTTCACTAAGGAAAACAATAATTTTTTTATCTTTAAAAGCCGCATAAATAAGTTCCGTAACACTTGCAATTGCACAGTATTCTAAAAGAGATACAATAAATATATCACAATCATCTATTTCTTTAAGTTCTCTATTCACAACATTTTCGCATTCTCCAAATTTCAACTTTTCTTGTGGTGCTTCTTCATAATAAAACCCGCCCGTATATAAGAGGTTATCGTTTACTAAACATTTAGTTTCTGGTCTAGCATATACAAAGTTTTGCACACCCACTAATTTACTACGTAAATCATCACTTAACTTTTCAATAACGTTTGCTTTTGAAATATCTTTGTGTTTTACCTTATATGCTGATGAGAGAAATATTTTTTTCATTATAACACTTCCTTTTCCATAATTTTTTTCCAGTTAATATATGAAGCTACTGCCATAAATGTCCAAACTAAATTTAATGTTAATAAATATATTGCTTGATCTGGCAATAAAGCATAAGCTATTATGTAAAATATATCATTGATAAACCATATAAGCCAAGTATCGATTCTTCTTCTCAAAGTATAATACGTTGCTACAATACCTGATACCGTCGTAAATGCATCTATAAAAGGTAACGAATCATTAATACTTTTTAAATACAATCCAAATAAAACAGTTCCCACTAAAATTCCAAATATATAAATTATTCTTTCTTTATACGAGCAAGACGTAATTTTTAATTCTTTTCTATCGTTCCAAAGTATCCATCCTACAATTCCCACTACAATATAAACACTACTATTAATCATATCTCCATACAATGCCACAGAATATGAGAATACAATCATAAGTAACATTTGACAAATATATGCTATCCAATTATACCTACTGTTTTTTAATAGTAACACCCCCTGAATCAGTCCAAATATTGTTGCGCCTATTTCAATCATTTCGATCATTTCTTTCCTCTCCTTTACATAAAGTATTATATACCTTATGTATGCGTTTGTCAACCATTTTTACAACTTTTTCACGTATTAAAAAAAGCATAAATTTTATGCCTTTTAATTGTATTTTATAGCCTTTTTTCATATCCTTGGTTTAACTGACACCTTGTTGTCCTGCATCAATAACAACTTTATATTCCATAATTAAATCACCTATATTAATTTATGTAATTATTTATAACTTGTGATTTAGAATAATAAATAAGACAATTTTAATTTAGCATTATACTTTTTATTTTATCTTTTTGATATTAAATAATTACTGAAATTGTTTATTGCTAAAACATCAACAAATAATACTAATATAAAGTATTTTGTTGCTATTATTTAATAGTATTGGATATCTTCATATGAATAAATGCTGTTTCCTTTGCTAGAAATAAATTCAACATGCTCTATTTCAGGCAAATTATCAAACAAATATTTTGCAACTGCCAAAAAACCAACACCTTTGCATTTGCTTTCATATTCTTCTTCTACTTTACTAGTATAATCTTTGCAAACTTCTTCACATTTCATTCTAAAAGATCCTGAATCATAATGATCCGAACTTTCTTTTTTATAATTAGGATGTCCTTCCCTATTATAAACAACTTCAACGCATATATTTACTTGATAATTATTATTTATTATATTTTTATAATTAAATTTCGCCATATTAACTCCTTTTTTACATTATATCATCATTATACACATATGTAATTTTTATTATTTAAATCTAGATAAAAACAATAAAAAAGAACGACTATTTTCTTAATCATTCACAATAAATTAAAAATCATTATTTAAGTATTTTAATAAATAATCTGTTGATGACTTAATTCAATCTCCAATTGAAAATAATTCAATAAAATACAGTAGTAAAAACAAATAAAAAGTAGAAACATCTACTTTTTTTAACTACTTTTCCTTCGCTTACATTTTAATATTACCTTTTGAACAATTAAAATTAAACAAAGTTCAATAATAAAAGACACAACAATATATATAGTAGAAACACTTGATGAATCACTATTTAAAGAAGATTTAGTAAAAAGCCAAGACGAATAATCTTCTAAATCAAATTCAACATAATCATCATTAATATCTAAACTATCATTTAAAACAAACCCATCTAAAGAATCCAAATAATATAAATTCAAAGACGAATCCCCACTATAATAATCACCAACATAAAACTTTAATCTAACACCAGATAAAGACAAAGACTCATTATTAAAATTCAAATAAACTCCAAAAGCATAATTACTTAATTTCTCTATTTCATCCTCTTCTTGAAAACTATATTCAACACCAGTATCAAAAGAAAAATCAGATTCTATTAAAGCACCATCAAATATCCAACTATAAATAAGAAAATCATCTTCAAAATAATTAAAATAAACAATCTTATCAGACTCACTTATAGCCATCAACATCTCTTCTGTTATAACATCCCCACTATTAATCTTTATATTTAAATCCACTTCAACGTTTAAATTACCCATTAAATCATCTAAATAAAAAGAATCTTTTTTAGTTACATTAACAACATAAGCCTTAGTAGAACCAGACTCCGAAGTAACCACGACTGAAAAAGTATTTAAACCAACTGTTAAATCTTTTACACCATAACCAGTAACACTCGCCTTAGTATCTTCAGCACTTGCCAATAACTCTATAGAATCAACATCATACCCAACAGTAAGATAATATTGACTAGACTCTAATACGAGATCATAACCACTAACAGACAACGAACTTAAATTTGTATTAGTAGATAAACTAACCACTTCTTTTGTTGTTGTATTACTTGAAGAACTAACCGTCTTCTCAGAAACATTAACTGTTATAGTATAACTACCACTTAACTCCTCTTCATCATAAGTAGCCGCATCACTTAAAGCAACAATTATTTTAGCCGTCCCAGCAGACTTTCCAGTAACCGTAACAGTAATAGTACTGTTATCAATAAACTCACTACTTTTATCCACCGTCGCAACTGAACTATCCGTTGAATAAATATCAACTTTACCAACAGAATTAGAAGCCGTTATTTTAAACGTTGTACTACTCCCATTTACAATAGACAAACTCGTAGTCGAAGGAGATATACTACCACTTGCTAAAACCATTTTAGGGCAAAATAACAATAAAATAATAATAAAATAAAACTTCTTCATTTAATCTCCACCATTCATAATATAATTTTTTATCTTAACATAATCCAATGCCGATATTTTATCATCACCATTAACATCTGCCGCAATCAAAACAAAATCATCAGATATCAAAGACGTTTCCATTATATGATTTTTAATTTTAACATAATCCAAAGAAGAAACTTTTCCATCCGCATATACATCACCCAAAACAACAATTTGATATTCAAACGAATCAAATTCATTTAATATAACTTCATACTTATCACCAGTTTTAACATAATCACTTTCAACAACTTCATTACTAGAATTTAATATTTTATAATCAAATACTTGACCATACATCATCAAACTATCATTTAGATAAGATAAAACATTGTTATAATCTGTTATTATCATATAACCTTTTTCTATCATCACCGAATCAGTCGTACATGACAACCCATATATTTCAAGAACATTTTCACCAAATAACTCAGTATAATTGTCATCAATTGATAATTTATATTTTATAACATATTGACCAACACTATCATATAATGGCATCTCATCTAATATATAATCTCCAAATTCATCCGCATATTTTATATCTACTTCAATAGGATATTCTATAACTAAATCAATCCCATGCCCAAAACCATCATAATACACTTCCCTATCACCAGAAGCATAAACAATTAAAGAATCTGCTTTCTCTACTATTATTTCCACAGTAAAAGTTTTTTCTTGTGAAATATATTGAAATTGAATATCATTATATGCTTCATCAGTTAAACGTATAGTAATATCCACTGTATTATTACCAGCATTTATATCATTTAACACAGCACTTTCAATAGTATAATAATCAGCATCCAAATTAGTAATAGATATAGTATTAAAATCAATTGAATTAGTTCCATCATAAACCTTATTTTCAATCACTATATTTGGCTCAATTACACTAAGTGGATCAACAGTTATAAGAACAAAAGTTTCTAAAACAACATTTCCATAATCATCATATACATTTATAAAATATCTATCATCATCAGTAGTTAAATATTGAACATCATTTTGATATGTAATAACAATATCACTACCATCTACATCTTTTAAAATATCAAAATCCTCAATATTACTACCATATTGTAATGACAAAGAAATATCATTCACATCAACTACTTCTTCTTCTATATAATATGTTTTCCCTACTTCAATAAACGAGTCAACTGCATCTATCGTTAAATAATCAGACTCAAAATCAAAAATGGATAAAACATCACTATAAACTCTATATAAAGAAACAACATTATCTAATTCATTTAAATCAGTAAACAATTCATAATCTAGGCTATTTGGTAAATAAAGTTCACCTATAATCGTATTAAAAAACGCATCATTTACACTAATTATACCCTCTGGTATATATAAAGTTTCTATTGTTCTAAAAGCAAACGAAGAGTCTCCTAAACTAGTTACAGTATTAGGAATAGCATTCGTACTATTAGAAGCTACAATTAAAGTTATTTCACTTTCTTTTACTTCTATAAGCGCATTAGAATTATCACGACTATCAAAAAAGTAATTATCATCATCGACACTAATAGTAACTAAATTTTCATTTTCAAAAAATGCTTTGTCCCCTAAATATTGTAACCCACTTCCAATATATAAATTATTTATATCAGCATTCGAAAAAGCATATTCACCAATAGTATCTACACTATTTGGAATTATTAAATCTCCTATATTAGTATTGTAAAAAGCATATCTAGAAATAGTTTTAATAGAATCCGAAAAATTAAACACGTCTAAACTATCACAATATTGAAAAGCACCTTCACCTACATAAGATAAATAACCATCAAATTCAACTAGATTCTTAGCACTTGCAAAAGCATAATCGCCAATTGAAATATTAGATGAATTAGCCACTAAAGACTCTAAAACAACATTATTTTTAAATGCACAGTTATCTATTTCAACAACATTTTCCGGTAAAACTATTTTAGTTGGCCCTATATTAAAATCATCTTCTAAACTACAAGTTGAACCAAAAACACCTTCACCAATTACACTAACATTATAACCATTAATTTCATTTGGTATTTCTACAGTCGTAATAGAACTGTCAAAACCCTTATATCCAGTAATCTTTATATTTTCATCATCTAGTATTTCATATTGCCAAACACTTTCTAATAATTGATTTATCGTTATAGAAAATGTATCCGTCAACTCTTCATAACTAACCGTTATTTGCTGAGTTCCCAATTTAGTTGGATCATATCCGTCAATATCTAACCCTTCTAATTCAAATATATTATACTCAACATAATCCACTTGATTATAATAAAGTTTTAACTTAATAAACCCTAAATTTGTAATAGTTCCATAATCATATTCTGGTAAAATAATATCCTCATCAACTTCTAATTTTATATAACTTGTCTCATCATAATCCCCATATTCAATCGGTTCATCACAAGAAATTTCATCACAATAAACTATATTTGCCATATTTATTAAGCCATAACCATATAAATCATCATATCCAAAATCACCTAAATCATCTGAATAAAATACAAGAATCGATAAAATCTCCTCAAAAGTATAATCTAAATTATAACTCTTTAAAATTGCGACTGCACTTGCAACATGCGGAGATGCCATAGAAGTACCGCTAGCTAATCCATTGATGCTTAAAATATCATCCCCTGGTGCTGAAAAAGTAACTTCATTTCCATAATTCGAAAAATCAGCTTTTTCTAAATTACTATCTACAGCCGAAACAGATATAGTAGAATCATAACTAGCTGGATAAAATAAACTATCTAAATCATCATTACCCGCAGCAGCAACAACTATTATATCGGATTCTTTTGCCGATAACACTGCCAACTCATAACTTACAAGATTAGTATAGCTACCCGAACTTATATTAATAACGGAAGCACTTTGATTATAAACAATATAATCTATAGCAGCGATCGCATCAGACGCATAAAAAGTTGTTGTATCTGTAACCTTTATAGGCAATATTTTAACATTTTCACTTGTTCCCTCAGCGATTGTACCAGCTATATGCGTACCATGTCCAACTACATCACTTATTCCGTAATCACTTGTTATAACACTGTAAACATCTTTAATCTTGTCATCATAAAATTTTTCAAAATATGATACATTTAAACCAGAATCTATAATAGCAACTACAACTTCTTCTAATTCTTTTTCGTTTGCAATAGAACTAGCAACATCTAACCCCATAGCTTCTATACCCCAAGAATTATAATAACTATCATAACTAAGCGTATCAATAGTCATTATTTCATTATCTTCTACAATAACTCCTAATTCATTAAATTGTAAAAAAGCATTTTCTTTTTCTTCCTCTGTAGCATACTCAATAAAATATTGATTATTAGGCGCTTCAATTACGTTAACTGCCCCATAAGTTTCATCTATTTTAGTTTGCGTTGTAACTATTAATAAATTAGACTTACCTTCTTCATCTATATTAGTAACTTCGTCTAAAAAAACATTCATTTGATCATCACTAAATTGATCAATATTTAAATAAATATCCAATGACAAATCATCACTATAATTCATTTTGCTAAACAATAATAAACCAAAAAAAAGACAAAGTATCGTTATCAAAAAAAACAAATATTTAAATTTAAAAATTTTTATCACACAATCACTTACTTCCTTATTTTTACAATAGTATACTCTATAATAAATTATACCATTTTAATTTTTTTAATGTCAAATATTAACAAAAAAAAAGATAAATTTTCATCTCTTTTATTAATTTTAATAATCTAAGTCTGACATTATTTCTTTTATCTCTTCTTCATATATAGAATCAGCAATCAAATAAATAACCGTATTATCTATTCTAGAAATAAGTATATACGTATCATCACTAGACAAAGTGTAACTAGCATAAGTTGGCATATTTAACGATAGTTCAACTGACGAATTACCACTTTCTTCTTCGGCGCTTTCTTGCATACTATCATAAAAATCTATTGCATGATCTTCATCAGAAAAAATACAAAATTCAATTTGATAAGTAAAATCTTCTTTTATCGCCATAGCAATATATTCAACATAATCATAATCACTAACTTGATCAGTTATATCCGAAATAAGAAGACCTTTTTCTTCCATATAACTTTCAAACGTTTCTTCTGTAAGCGCAACTTTTTCAACATTTAATAAATATATAACAAAAGCAGTAAATAATAAAATAATTCCTAATCCAATAACTGTTATCTTTTTCTTTATATTTATAATTTTTTGCACCTTATTTTCTACTGGTTCACCATAATAATTTTTGTCGTTCATTTCAAAACCCCTCTTATATCATACAATCTATTTATATAATATCATTAGATAGATTGTAAAGCAATAACTTATTTTAACTCTTTATTAGTCTTATTAAATGTTAATTGATTTTTATTTTCAAAATTTAATTTTTGCAAAATTAAAGAATAACTAGGTAAACTTACAAAAACAGCATCGGTTACATCAATTACTTCACTTATACGACAATCAACTTGTCTACTGTCAAAACAAATATCGATATATTTTAACACACTAACTTTTGAAGAAATTTTACCCATTGGATTAAAAAACGAGTCTATTTTTTTATCTAAATTTTCGTATTTTTCACCTGGAAT
>JAWXUI010000033.1:0-12177 GCA_044432805.1 Mycoplasmatota bacterium
TTAAATCATATAGTTTTATATAATTTGTAATATCGATAAAAGCTTCGTCTATGGAATAAACATGAATGTCGTTTTTATCAAAATAGTTCAAATAAATTTCATATATATTAGCAGAATATTTAATGTAATCACTCATTTTAGGACAAGCAATTAAATAGTTGATATGATTTGGTATTTCATATAACCTACATCTGTTTTTTATACCTAAATTTTTTAATTTAGGAGTTATCGCTAATGTTATAGCACCTTTTCCTCTTTGGCTATCAGCAACTACTAAAGGAGTTATAAATGGATTTAGATTTCTTTTTGCGCATTCTACGGATGCATAAAAGGATTTAAAGTCAATACACATATAAATTTTCATAAATATCACCATTTACATTTTATCACAAACAAATGTTTGTGTATTTGGTTTTTGTTGGTAGTTTGTATAATTATTGTAAATGAGATATAATTATATTAGGTGGTTAAAATGAACAAAGTAAAAAAAATCGTTATTTTAAATATGATATCAAATTTAGTAATTTCTATAATTAAAATTGTTTCGGGATTTGTTTTCAAAATAAATTCTTTATTTGTTGACGGGCTTCATACCCTGACGGATTTTATTACTGATATTATTAGTCTTATTTCTATTAAAATTGAGAAAAAAAGACCAACTAAGTTGCATCCTTTTGGTTTTGGTAAAGTGCAATATTTAACTAATTTATTTATTGGTATAATTATGCTTTTATTAAGTTTTTACATCGTTTATCATTCTTTTACTTCTCAAAATGAAATACCTCCATTTTATGTTTTATATATTGTGTTTATTTCATTTATACTAAAGTTATTTTTTATTTTAAATACTAAAAGATGTGCAAAGAAATATAAAAGTCAAATATTGTTTACTTCTTATATGGAATCTATAACCGATTTAGTTTCTACTTTCTTAGTTTTCTTTGTTGTTATTTTATTACAATTTAGTGAGGAAATTAAATTTTTACAATATTCAGACCTTTTAGCTTCTTTATTTATATTTTTGTTTATATTTAAAAATGCAATTAAAATTATTTCTACTAATTCTTTATTATTAATTGGTGAAGCTGAATTTGATGAAGAAATTCATAACAAAATAGATGAAGTATTAGATTCTTTTAAAGTAATAGAACATAGTGATTATCAATTACTTAAAAATGGTGATTATTATATATTAAATTTAAAAGTCGTTATAAATAAAAATTTAAATGTAGTTAGTATTTCTAATTTAGAAAAAAGAATTAAAAAAGAAATAAGAAAAAAAAGGTTACAAATTAAATTTATAACCATTATTATCCATAAGTAACTATCTTTTTAGATAGTTTTTTATTTGTTCTTCTATTAAACTCAATAATTTTTTACTGTCTTCTTTTTTTCTTTTTTTCGGTCCTTTTACTTTTATACCTGATTTTCTAGCAACGGCATGTATGTGTCTTATTTCCATCATTTCGCTTATTGTTTCATCATATAAAAATCCTGTTGGATGAATAACTGCATAGACTTTAGATAGCGCAATGACTGCGACTCCGTAGTCTTGAGTTATAACTATATCTTCTTTTTTTAAATTATTTAAAATATACATATCGGCGCTTTGATATCCTGTTTCACAAATTACAATATCTGCATAATCATTTTTAAAAACATGTGAGTCATCCGCTACTATTAATATTTTAATTTTATATTGTTGTGCAATATTTATTATTTCATATACATTTGGACATGCATCGGCATCTATAACTATTCTCATAATTTATTCCTATCTATTTTCTTTATTATATCATTATTTTATAAAATATTTATGTCTATCTTCATATCTTACTTTTTGTTTAATTAAACTTATTTCTTGTTCGTATATTTTTTCTTCTAAACTAGTAATAAAACTCGGTTCTTCTAATTTTAATAATTGGTCTTGCACTACTATTTTAGGGAGTCTTACTATAGAATATCCCATAATCATATAATTAAAATATGTTTCATAAATATTTAATTTTGATGTTGATATTGTTCTTCTTCTACTAGTTTCTATTTTATCTAAACCAGCTCCCATTACAAAGAAGTCACTTGATATTTGTTCTAAAAAATAATTAATACATCTTAGTGATTCTATATAATCACAATCATCCATATAATTTCTTTTGGGAACACCTATTTTAGGAATATTAAAAAGTTGAAATAATTCACTTATTATTAATTCTTCACTTTCTAATTTACTTGATAATAGTTTTAGTCTTCTTGCTATTTGGTATTTAGTTTCTAATACAGTATTACATATATCCATTGCTTGTGGAGTATATATATCATCCGCTTGGGTATCCATTAATAAATGATTTTTATAAGGATTCGCCGGATAATTAATAGCTTGTTTTAAATCACATAAGGATAAGTCTTTACTACTTTTAAAGAGTTGTAATTTAAGTTCTTTTAATTTTTCTAATGAACAATTAGATAAAGATAGCCTAGAAGAAATAAGATCAGCTAAAAGTAAGTTGGTAAAATGTAGATTTAAATCAGCCATTGAATGACTTATACCATTAAAATAAATATGTCCATATTCATTTATATAAAGAGGATATAATGTCAAATTATATTGTTCGACATTATAGTTTTTATTTTGATGATTGGTAATAGGAAATGTTTCATAACCATCTTTTATGCTTTCATTATATTGATAAACCATCAAATACCTCCTATTCTTCTACTTCTAATTTTTTTACCTTTAAATCGCTTTCTGATTCTATAGGTGTAAAGTTACTAAAGAAATCACGAATAGTTATGCTTCTTGCTTCATCGCCTAAACATTCATCTTGTTCGTATCTTTTTTGTTTGTTGTCGTGATAATGAATATAACAACCACTTAATTCTCCACAGTTTTCTTTTACACTTTGCGCGAAGCTTCCTTGTAAGTTATATAATTTAGATGATGTCATTTCTAATTTTCCATCTTTTTTTAATTTTGATTGCATATATCTTTTATTTTTAGGCAATTTCATTAATTCATTATGCCCTAAAGATGATGTATCTAAATCAATAATTGAGTTATATAAATACATTCCACTTGCACATATATCATTAAATTCTATTGCGTCTATTTTCACTTTTCCATCAATTTTATATTCCATTAAATCTATTACATATGATTTACTAAATGATGTTTTACTTAATTCATTTATTATTTCTTCACAGCGTTTTATTATAATAGTATCTATTTGATGAACTATATCTTCTGTTAGTCTTGATATGTTTCTTAATTTACCATTAATGACGATACATCTATATTCTTTTTTTCCTAAATCATCAGTTAGTATCTCTACTGCATCACTTATTAAAAATTCAGTTTCTAAATGTTGACTTATAGATTTATATAAAACAGAATTTTCCTGTTCTAAAAAACTAGTTAATGTAATCGCGCTGAAGTCTTTGTTTATTGTTTTAAAGAAAATTTTTTTTCCAAAATATTGTTTTATATATTCGATTGTTTCTTTTTTTAAAAGGTCTTTTCCTAGATATTTTATTATTTTTCTATTTGGTTTATAATAATCAAACCAGTTACTTACTTTTTCACTATCTTTTGGAGTTACAAATAATTTTATACCTTTTTTTAAAGCGTATTCTCTTATCTCAATTAATTGTTCTATCCCACTTATAGGAATAATTGTTTCATTTTCTAAATCGAGTGGATTTCCAAAAAAGTCATAAAAGTTTTTATCTTCACTATTAAAGATACAAATTTTTTCTTTTTTCACACTATTTATATATTCACTTAAAAAAGGTTCTGTTTTTATTGATTTGTCATACAAACATATTTTCATAACCCACCTCAAGTTAGTATTATACACTTTTTTTATCCTTTATCAATTAAAAATAATATTTATTAAGTAATAAGTTTTATAAATGGAATTATTGACATCTTCCACTATTAATGTTAATATACATCGGTATAAAGGTGGAGAATATATGAATAAATTATCGGAAAATGAAAAAAGTCTAAATAACAATAGCGAATACTCAATTGATAGTTTTGATGGCTTAAATATATCACTAAAAGTTTATTATCGCTTAAGACGCGCTGGAATTGATTGTCCAAGAGATTTAAACGATTTTACTATTAATGACCTTTTAACTATTTTATTTTTTGAAGAAAGTTATGTTAAAGAAGTTGTTGAAAAAGTATTACTTGTTGGTGTAGATATTATGCAAAATACTAAAGATGTTGAAGAAAGTTTAAATATTAATAGTTTAGCTGAAAAACAATCCATTTATAGTTTTAATGAATTAAAATTATCTACTAGAGCTCATAGTAGTTTAGTCCGTGCTGGAATTAGTTGCCCAAGTGATATGAGTGATTTTACTCTTGAAAGACTTAGAGAAATTGAAAAAATAGGTCCAGTAATGGCTGAAGAAATTGTTGATAAATTATTATTATGTGGTATTGATATTATTGAAAACAGTGCTAAAAAAATAATTGATGACAAAAAACCAAGTCAAGATAAACCAGTTAAAACATACGTAAAATAAAAGACACTTATAAAGTGTCTTTTTTATCCAAAAAGATAATATGTAATTAATAATATTAATAAATAAATAGCCGAATTAACAAAAGTTAATTTAGTTCCCCTATCTGCAGCCGCTGTTTTTTTATCTATCATATGTATTATTCCAACTATTAATTTTATAAAAATCGAATAGCAAAGCGATGACACTAATAAGAAACCATAAACAGCATAAATAAAATATTTAACAAAATTTAGTGGGTAACATAATAAAATTAATATTATTCCAAATATAAAAAATCCAATTAATCTATAACTAAATAATAATCTTTGCAATATACTTTCCGAACTACTAAATTTAAAATGATTAAAAAAATAAAAATTTATAATATACAAACTACATAACACTATTGATAATAAAACCATACTTACTCCCCCAATTACATTTTCTATTTTTAAACTGTTTTAATTATATCATAAAAAAAATTCAAATTAATGATTTTTATTAAGTATTAATTTCTACTTATATTTAAAACAATACCCATACTTGCTAAAGTTATTAATAAACTAGAACCACCGTATGATAAAAATGGAAGGGTAACCCCTGTTACAGGTATAAGTCCAACTACTACCATTAAATTTAATATAGCTTGAAATCCTATTTGAAAAATTATAGCAAACGATAAAAATTTAGCAAATAAATCATTTTGTCTATTTGATATTTTAAAACCTCTATATATTAAAGTTAAAAATAAACTAGTAACTATTACAACACCTAAGAAACCAAATTCTTCACTTATTATAGCGAATATGAAATCAGTTTGAGGTTCAGGTAAATAAAAGTTTTTTTGAATTGAATTACCAAAACCAAGGCCAAAAAGTCCTCCTGGTCCAATTGCATATAAACTTTGAATAATTTGAAAACCACTTCCTAATGGATCTTCCCAAGGATTTAAAAAAGATAAAATACGTTCTAATCGATAAGGAGCGATTAAAATTAAGACAGTTACGCCTATCGCACCTAATATAGCTATTTTTTTAAAAAAAGATAAATTGACTCCACTAATAAACAAAAGTCCAATTATAGACATAACTAAAATACTTCCTGTTCCAAAGTCTGGCTGTAACATTATTAAACCAAATATAAATAAAGTTAAAATTAAAATAGGCAAAATTCCTTTTTTTATATTTTTAACTTTTTTTATATCATTTGATAAATACTTTGATATGAATATAATAAGCGCTAATTTAGTAAATTCACTTGGTTGAATTCCAAAACTACCTATTCCAAACCAACTTCTACTTCCGTTTCTTACACTTCCAATACCGGGTATTAAAACTAATATAAGCAAAACAATACAAAATATCAATAATTTTTTTGCATGTTTATAATAAATTTTATAGTCTATTTTACTAATCATTATCATCATCATTAAACCAACAATTAAAAAGAAACCTTGATTTTTAACAAACTTTAAAGGATCACTATATTTATACTCTGCCCATATATAAGATGCTGAAAAGATCATAACAACACCAAATACACTTAAAATAACTATTGTAAAAAATAAAGTTTTATCTATTTTTTTCATATTCACCTCAGTACCAAACTCCAAATAATAAAGCAACCATACTGCTAATTACCCCTATCACCCAAAATATTTTTACAATATCTCTTTCATCCATTCCTAATTTTTCAAAAGTATGATGTATTGGTGTCATTGGAAATATTCGTCTTTTTGTTAATTTATAATAAAATCTTTGAATAATACAAGTAAGTGTTTCTATAACAAACACACTTCCTATTAATATTAATAAAATTTCATGTCTTGTAATAATCGCTATGGCACCTAGTGTTGCACCTAATGTTAATGAACCTGTATCTCCCATAAATACTTTTGCTTTTGAAGTATTAAATATTAAAAAACCTAATAACGACCCTAATAGTGAAAAACAAAAATAAGCTATTTCTATATACCCATCTAACCACCCAGTAAAAAACGCTATAATGCCAAAAGTAAAAAAGGCAATAGCACTTAACCCACCTGCTAATCCATCTAAGCCATCAGTTATATTAACAGCATTTGAAGTCGCTACCAAAACAAATAAAATAAATAATCCATATAAAAACCCAATGTCTAATTTTAAATTTATAGTATGAATCCATAACAACGGTTCATTACCAGAATACATAAAGAAAAAGAAAAATATTAATGATACAAATATTTGATAAATAAGTTTTTTATTTTCACTTAAACCATTATTGTTTTTTTTTACAACAATCAAATAATCATCAATAAAACCTATTATCGCATAGCTTATAAAAGTAAATATAATTATTAATAAATTATATGAAAAATCTATTTTTTTTGTTAAAAGCAAAATAACAATTGTACTTATAGTAGGAATTATAAATATAAGCCCACCCATTGTAGGCGTTCCTGCTTTTTGTTTATGTCTTTGTTCTAAATATTTATTTATACTTTGATTGGCTTTTAATTTTTTTAAAAAAGGAATTAATATAATTGCACATATAATTGATATTAAAAAAGATATTAAAGTTACAAATACTGATTTAGTTAATATAAGCATTTTAATCTCCTAATAATAAACGTATAGTTTCACCTTCATATATATTTTCTCCAGCTGCTGGACTTTGATATATAATAGTACTTCCAGTACCAGTATATTCTAATTTAAAAGCACTTAAATCCAATTTTGCTTCTATTAATGTTTTTCCAACTACATTTGGAACTTCTGCATATTTTTTATCTAAATAATTATAAGTTTTTTCTGTCGCTCCATCTGGTTGTTCTATATCAAGTGCTTCTATGGCATCTAATAATACTTGTCTAGCTATGGGCGCTGCTACTGTTCCACCGTATTGTGTTACACCTTTTGCATTATCAACTGCTATATATACAATTACTTCTGGATCATTTGCTGGTAAATAACCAATAAAAGAAGTTATATAATTATCAACTAAGTAAACCCCATTTTCTGCTTTTTGAGCTGTCCCTGTTTTTCCACCTACTCGATATCCCTCTATAAAAGCACTTCTACCTGTTCCATTAGTTACAACACTTTCAAGGGCATAATTGACCATATCTGACGTTTCTTGACTTATTACTTTACGCACTAAAGTTGGTTCATTTTGATATATAACAGTATTGGTTTCTGGCTCATTTAAACTTTTTACTATATATGGTTCATATAAATATCCACCATTTATCGCAGCGGATACAGCTGTTATTTGTTGAATAGCCGTTACACTTATACCTTGACCAAAAGAAGTTGTTGCAAGCTCTACAGGTCCAACATCTTCTATATCAAATAATATTCCAGAACTTTCTCCATTTAAATCAATACCAGTTGTTGTGCCAAAACCAAAATTTTCAATGTAAGAAAACAAAGTCTCTGTTCCTATCATTTGACCTAAAGTAACAAATCCTGTATTACAAGAATTTTCAACTACTTGCAAATATGTTTGTAATCCGTGCCCTCCTGTTTTCCAACAGTTTATAGTTGCACCATCAACATTTATTGAACCTGTATCAAAATAAGTATCATTATCTAAATCCACTAAATTTTCTTCTAAAGCTGTTGCTAAAGTTATTATTTTAAACGTCGATCCTGGTTCAAAGGTTGACCATATTGGTAAGTTTCTATTTATTTCTTCAGTCGTATAATCTTCATAATTAGTTGGATCAAAATCTGGCCTTGATGCAATCGCTAAAATTTCTCCAGTATCAGGATCCATTACAATTCCAAAAGCATTATCTGGATTATACATAGAAACAGCATTATCCAATTCTCTTTCAAGAGCTTGTTGAATATCTAAATTTATAGTTAAAGTCATATTTATACCATCTTGAGGTTGTTCATAAACTTCTTCTATTTCTAATTCATCTCCATGTGCATCACTATAATATTTTATAGCACCATAGCTTCCTGTTAAATATTCATCATACATCAGTTCTAAACCAGATAACCCTTGATTATCTATTCCAACAAATCCAATTGTATGTGACAACAAATTTCCATAAGGGTAATTTCTTTGAGATTCCTTTATCAAATAAACACCTTCAATATTTAATTCACTTATTTGATCGGCTATTTCATAATCTAATCTTCTTCCTTCTGGATGTACTCTTTCAATTGAAGTTTCTTTTGATACATGTTCATACATTTCTTCATATGTAACGCCTAATATTTCAGATAATTTTAAAGCTGTATCTTCCTTATCTTCTATTTGAGAAGGAATAACTACTAAAGAAGTTGTTGTTATATTGTCCGCTAAAATATTAGAATCACTGTCATAGATTATTCCTCTATTAGGTTCAATAGGCAAATTTCTACTCCACAAATCATTTGCATATTCATTTAGCATATCATAATCTATTACTTGAATATAAAATACTTTAGCCATTATAAAAAGAAAGCCTAAAAATAAAATTATTAATATTATATTGATTCTTACATGGACATTTTTAAAAAACATATTATCACCAATTAATAATATGTACAAGTTATCAAATTATGAAAAAACCGCTACAAAATTGTAACAGTTTTAAAATTTAATATAAGAATATTTTATTGATTTGTAATCTTCTTTCTTCTATTTTTTCTAAAATTAAATATCATTATTTGCTTCTTTTATAATCAGTTAAAACCCAATCATGATTACCTATTGTAATAACAGAACGACAGTATTCACACATACCTGTTGATGTTATTTGCGTAGGCGCTCCACAACTTGGACAATTAGTCGTTGAATTTGTATGATTTAGCTTAGTTAATACTCCTGATGCTCTTGTAAATGTCATATCATATGTTAAAGTCCAAAGTGTTTCTGGATTACTTTCTAAAACATTATTAGTGACTTCATCTACTACATAATCTTTAAACCTAGCCGTTAATCTAACAACTAAAATATCTTTTCCTGCTTCTTTATGAAAATTAATTAATTTTGTATTTAATATAGCAATTTTTTCTATTTTATTTATTTTTTTATTGTCTATATATTCTTGTAATTGCATGCTATGAACACTGAATAATTCATCACTTTCAAATGCTCTGATATCTCTCCAGTCTCTTTTAGTCCAAGCAGTTTGTATTTTTACAAATACTTCATTTGCAAAGGTAATAAATTCACTTTCAGAAAAATCAGGATCTATTTCTTTTACTTTTTGATCTACATTTTCCATGATTGCTAGATTTGATTCATATTTATTTGTATTAGTTTTTCTTTTACCAACTATTATTTCTGATAATATCGCAATTAAAATAATAAAACCACTCAAAAGTAATGTTTCAAAACTATTTCCGTCACTTGATGAATCAGATGAAAATGAATCATATGAAGATGAATCATATGAAGATGAATAATCATTGTAATTACCAACATCTGCAAATACTGGTGTTGCAAATAACACAAAAGCTATTAAAACAATTACAGCTATTCCTATTATTGTATATTTATTTTTTTTCATTTTTCACTTCCTTTATAGAAAGTTTACAAATCATTTTACTCCTATCTTATATAATTATATCATAAGGTATGAAAAGATTAATAAATAAAATTTATAATATATCCACTACCTATTGACAAATAAAACATTTTTATATAAAATAACACTTGTTATTTAATGAGGTGGATTATGGCTAGAAAAATAAAATTTAGTAAAGAAGACATTTTAAAAGGCGGTATATCTTTTGTAAAAGAATATGGCGAAGAAAAATTATGCGCAAGAGATGTCGCGGCATATATAGGATGTTCAACCCAACCTATTTTTAAAAATTATAAAAACTTTTTTGAATTTAAATTAGATATAAAAAAAGAATTATATAATGAATATAAAATTTTTATAAACAATATGATTGATAAAAATCATTATTTATTTTCAATAAGCTATGCTTATGCTTTATTTGCTAAACAAGAAGAAAATGTATTTAAATTTTTATTTAATTCTGATTTATCTAGTATTAGAACTATAGAAGATATAAAAAATGCGATTCAAAATCAAGTCGTTATTAATTACACAATAAAAGAGTTTGATATTTCATTAAAAGATGCTGAAGAATTGTTTATAAATATTCGTTTTTTTACTCACGGTATAGCAACACAGTTATCTATTGGTACATTAAAGATAGATGATGAATCATTAAAAAAATTAATAGAAAAAACAATAATAACATTATTAGGAGGTATGTATGAAAAAGACATTTAAAAACTTAAAACGAACTTATCAATTTGGAAAAGAATATAAGAAACATTTAATATATCAAGTTATTGGATGTGTTTTAGTCGTAGTTGTTAATATATTAAAACCACTTTTACTAGCTAAATTTATAATTGAATTTACTGAGTATAATTGGAATCAAACTATTATTACTGGTTTATTATTATTAATTCTTGAAATAATCAGTTCACTTAAAACAGTATTGATTAGAAAAAACACACAAATAGTTAGACGTGGTATTGTTAAAAATATTCAAATGAAATTAGGAAAAGAAATACTTGATATGAAACAATCTGATTTAGATAAAACATCATCTGGTATTTTCTTACAACGATTAACAATTGATTCTGATAAATTAGCAGAGTTGTTTACTACAGGAATGGGCTATTTAACTGCAATCATTTCTAATATAGGTGCTTTTATTGCTATCTTTATTATTGAATATAAAATGGGTTTATATTATTTATTTGCTTCTTTTATTTTAACTTTATTGAATTATGTAAAAACAAAAAAATATGCATTAAAGGATAGTGAATATAGGGACAAAATAGATAAAGTCACTTCCCTATCATCTGAACTGGTTAAAGGTAATAAAGATATAAAAATGCTTTTTGCTAAAAAAACTTTTTTAGATAAATTAAGTGAATGTATTGATAATCAAAATAGTAAAAATTTTGAAATGAGAAATATTGAAATAAACTATAATCTTTTAATAGAAATATTTAATAGTATATTTAGCTTTGGAGTTATTATTGTACTTATTCTTTTAGTTGTTAATAACGATATTTCTATTGCTATTGCTTTAGCGCTATTTAATTATAAAGATTTTGTTTTAACTGATCTTATGACTAAAGTTTCAGCCTTATTTGAAGAGTGTGGAAATTTTAATGTATCATGTAAAAGAATATATGCCATTATTGATTCTATTGATTTTCAAAAAGAAAAATTTGGGGATAAAAAAATAAAAGAGTTTAATGGTACTTTTGAATTTAAAAATGTTAATTTTAGTTATGGTGAGAAATCTGTATTAAATGATTTATCTTTTAAAATTGAAAGTGGTTTAACAGTTGGAATTGTTGGAAAAAGCGGGGCTGGTAAATCTAGTATATATAATTTGATTGCTAAATTATATGATGTTTTAAATAATCAAATTTATTTAGATAATAATGATATAAATGTTTTAGACGAAGAATCTATTAGAAATAATATTACTATTATTAATCAAAGTCCTTATATTTTTAATTTGAGTATAAAAGATAATTTGAAATTAGTAAATCAAAATTTCACGGAAGAAGAAATGATAGAGGCTTGTAAATTAGCTTGTTTAAATGATTTTATTTTAACTTTACCAAATAAATATGATACGGTTTTAGGTGAAGGTGGTGTTAATTTATCTGGTGGTCAAAAACAAAGATTAGCGATTGCAA
>JAWXUI010000034.1:0-11850 GCA_044432805.1 Mycoplasmatota bacterium
ATATTTTACACCATTCGGAATATTTATGCTTGTTAGGGATGTACATCCTTCAAATGTAGAGTCACCAAAATAAGTGACACTATCTGGAATACTTATACTTGTTAAAGATGTGCAATCTTTAAATGCAGAAGATATTATTGTAGTTACACTATTTGGTATTTCTATACTTGTTAAATATACACTTCCTTCAAACGCTGATTCACCTATATATTTTATGTAATAAGTTTTATCTGATAGTTTTACTGTACTAGGTATCTCTATTTCAGTTATAGTAACATCATCACTAGCTAAATAATTTGTAATACGAATGTTCCACAAATCAATAAATTCGTACTCATATAAACTTAGATCAGTATCTTTATCTCCACATCCGCTTAATGCAAATGCACTTATAAATAAAACAAAGATTACAACTATACCTTTTAATTTCTTCATATATTCACACTTCTTTCTTTAAAACATTAAATTTATTTTACAATAAAATGTGTTAAATAACAATAAAATTTGTTTTATTTTGTAATGTATTTTTGATTTAGCAGTTCTTTATTAGAATATTGTTTTACATCTGCTTCGTTAATGAAATAAGATGGTAGTAGATTTTTCTTTTTACCGTAGATTAGTTGTGTTATTGAGTAGGAGATGTATAGTGCTTCTTTTGCTCTTGTCATTGCTACATAGAATAGTCTTCTTTCTTCTTGTATTTCTGATTTAGATAGATTTTTAGGTGGCATGATTCCTTCATTTACTCCTATGATGAATACTATTTTAAATTCTAGTCCTTTTGCTCTGTGTACTGTCATTAATTGTACTTGATCTTTTGATGTTGTTTTTTCTTCTTGGTCTAGTAATAGATTTGATAAGAATACTTCTATTGGTAGTTCTGAATTGATTAGTAGGTCTTTGAATGCTGTTATTTTATTGTTTATATCTTCTTTATTTTTTTTATTGTAAATATATTCATCTATTTTTAAGATTCTTTTTACTTCTAGGAAGAACTGTTCTTTTGTTAGGGTGTAAAGATTAAGTGATAGTTTTGTTAGTTCTCTTCCAAATTGATTTAAATTTGCATTATCACATTTCATAAGTGATCCATAGAGTGTGTTATTACTTTGCTTATGGTAACTCTTGAATGCTAGGAAGTCTTTTGCTTCTGTTAGCATTAATGGTATGTAGTTTATTTTTTCTAGTGATAATATATCTTCTGGATTTATCATTAGTTTATAAAATGATATTATTGCTTGTACTTCTTCAGTTGTTAGTAGTGATGATGCTCTATATACATTGTAATTTATATTTAATTTTTTAAGTTCTAATTCCATTGGGAATGATTGATAGTTATTTCTATATAGGATTGCTATTTGATAAGGTTCAATTCCTTTTTCAATAAGTTTTTTTATAGTATTTGAAATATATTTAGCTTCATCTTCAAAGTTATCATATTCTTTTAGATTAATAGGTATATTGTTTTGATTTTTGGAAAATAGATTTTTTTGTTCTCTATCGTTATTATGTTGAATTAACTTATTAGCTGATTCTAATATATTTGTACTACAACGGTAGTTTTGGTTTAGGACGATTATTTTATCGGCACTATCTTTAAAATCGTTTAAAAGGTCAATATTAGAGTTTCTAAATGTGTATATTAATTGGTCATCATCACCTACTAAGAATATTTGTGAGTTATTGTGTTTTAAAACGTTTATAAGGTCATATTGGATTTGATTTGTATCTTGGCACTCATCAATTAAAATATAATCATATTTATCGATAAACTGTTTTACATATGAATCATCTAATGTTGTTAGTTTTATGTAAAGAGGTATCATATCATCAAAATCAACATAGTTATGTTTTATTAATGTTTGTTGATACTTTTGATATACTTGGTTTATTAATATATCTTGCTCTGTTGAATATTTAGTTATTGTATAATTTTTTATTTCAGATATTGCTTTTATAAAAAATTTTTGATTATAGTCTATTTTTAATTCTTTTACTATTTCAGAGATTAATTTAACTTTATCTATTTCATCAACAATAGTTGGTGTTTTAGTAAATCCTAAATGTTCTGATAAATATAACACTAATGAAAATGTGAATGAATGAAATGTTGAGATATTTACATTTGTTTCTTTTCCAACTAATTGATTTACTCTGTATTTCATTTCTCTTGCTGCTTTGTTTGTAAATGTAAATGCTATGATTTTTGATTCTGGGATATTTTTGTCTAGTAAGTATTTTATTTTAGTTGTTAATACTCTTGTTTTACCACTCCCAGCACCAGCCAAGACTAAAATTCTTTTAGACATGTCTGTTACTGCTTCGTATTGATTGTTATTTAAATATTTTAAGTATTCCATAATTATTCTCCTTCGATGAATTTGATAATACTTTGTTCTAAAGAATTATCTTTTAGTGTTTCTTTTGAAATGTAGTTTAAAAGATTTTCAATATTGATATCTGCTGATAAGTAAATTGGTTCAAGTTCTGGTTTAGACAGCAGATAAGAATATATAAAATCTGGGATTCTTTTAATTAAAAGATTATTATACTTATAATAAACTCTAATTCTTAAGTATTCTTTATCAGTCATGTTAAAAAGGCATTTCTCTTTCTTGAACTTCATTAAAGAATTCTATTTGTAATTTTTCTAGTTCATCATCTGTTAGTACAGGTTGTCCTAGTTCAATTAAATATTTATTTAATTTATAAAACTTTTCTTTTTTTAATTCTGAGTGTTTATACATTTCTCTAAAAACTTCAGTAATAAATAAATTTTTATCTTTTTTTAATATTAAGTATTTAATTAGTAGAATAAACATTCCTTTAGGAGCTGCATATTCATAATGCTTTTCATAATCTGCATATACTTTGTCTCTTGATTTCAATGTACCTTTTTCTACATTATTCAAAAACTCTAACCAGCTAGAATCAGTATCAACTTTTTTTTGATCTTCTACACTGTAATTATTATCTTCTTTTATATCAAGTACTCTGTATAGCTGTTCTTGTGTTAGTTGTAATAAATTAAAACCTGTATAATTTTCTTCATCATCATATTCAACTAATAATTTTTCTGCAATTGCTTGTGCTTTATCTCTACGAAATCTGATTTCATATCTAACCCAGTAATCCTCTTCAATTATTTGCTTTGATTTTAATAGTTGTCTTTTTTTATCATAGATTGATAATTGTACAGGAGAGTTATTAGAACCAAACTGAATTGTTAGACCATTTTCTAAAGTTCCCATAGGAGTTGGTTTTGATATGAATGTTGAAGTATAAAATTTATTTAATACTTTATTGTACAAATATTCATTTGTAATAGCTTCTCCACTAAAATCATCTATAGCAATATCGATTCTTTTAAATACTCCATTTAATTCTGTTATGAAATAAAATAGATCAGACCATTTTTTATCTTTGTTTCTTTTTTCAAATTCTCTACATCCTTGTCCTTTCATTTCTAATTGACAAGTTTTATATCCTGAATTATTTACCGCCCCAGCAAGTCTCAATATAATATTATCTGCAAGAGTATACTGATATTTAAATCGGTTAGTAGTGTAGTCATCTCTGTGCATTTCATAGTTCTCGACATTGAGAAATTTAGCGACCATAATTAGTACATCTTCTTGGACTTTTCTCTCTGAATCATCCCCTTGCACAAAAAGTGGAAATGTTGCAGACAAATAGTCGAATTTTACTTCTAAATTCATTTTATTTTTTCCTTTCTAAAATATTAGCAAATTACTGAAATTTCCGACTTCACTCCCCACGCGACGGGCTATTAGTATACGCCCGTCTCGCGTTGGGGTTTTCGTGAAGTTTTCCGGAAATTTCTAAGTAATTTTTTTGCTAATATTCTTTATAATATTTATATAATTTAAAGATGGTTATTTTTCTTTAAAAAGTTGTTTTTCTTGGTAAATCAGTAGTATATATCTAAGTAAGTTTTTAACGTGATGTTTGTCTTTAATAGGGTTAATCTAAATAGGATAATTATATATAGTTAATTGTGGGTTGTGGTGTTGGCTGTATGTTGTTTTATGTTTCATCTTTCTTGTCTATATCTTGATTTAGTTTTTGATAAAATTTTGAGTTGCATTTAGCTAATTCTTCCATTGAAGGTGAAAGAGTTGTAAATGTTGGTAAGTCTTTGAAGTTAGCATTCTTCTTTTGTTTGTATGCATATGATAAATAAGTTGAATCATATATTCTTTGATTTTTGTGTGTTAGGTCTGTTACATTAATTCTAAATGTTTCGTTATACCCAAGTTTAACATCATCTTCTGTTGATATTATTGTTTTAAGTTTAAAGTATTCATACCTTGAAAACCATTTGATCATTCTCGATAAATTATATGCAGCTGTTCTTAAAAAACTATACAATAGTGTATAGTCATTTCTTTTATAATTAGCAATACTCATTCTTTTAGAAAATCGTGTAACAAAGCCTTTATTAGTTTCGTACTCTACTACTTTCCTATTGATGAAGTTATAAAATCTTTTGATTGGAAGGTAGTATAAATTCAGGAGTAATGGATAAGCTTTTTTATTCTTTTTAATAGTAATAAAATTTTCAGCATTTCCCCTAATCCTTAGTGGTACTTGATCCTTTAATTGATAATCAACAAATATCTTAGCATTTCTTTTAAGATCATGAGATACAGTCGAAAAGAATGTTGCTGCTCCATCTTCTCCTACTAACTTTTTATCATCATGTGAATTGTATTCTTTATCAAATTCAGATAATGATATTACAATATATTCTTCTAATGGATAAGTATCTGTTTTCTTATTCTTTCTTAAATAATCAAAGTTGAATATTTTGGAATACTCTTCATATATAGGTGAATAAATTGCATAATTTGAAATAAGTAATGTACCTCTATCTATATATAATGCTCTTGTTTTTGTATATTCATCATACTCTTCAAATAGATGAGGAAATTCTCTAACTTCAGCAAAGTTCACTTCAGGATAAATATATTCATAATCTCTTGTTTTTTGTTCTAATATTTCAATATAATTTTCTTCTGTAGCAAGAGATAGTGAAACGTTTAAAAGAGTTTTACCTGTTCCAGGCAAACCGTTTATAAACGTTGTTTGAGTAAGCTGATTTAGTGATATTTGTTTTAATTGATAATGATTCTTATATAATTTAGATTCTGCTTCTTTTTTAGCTTTTAAAAATAGTAAGAACGGTAAGAATGGAATTATGTATTTGAAGTATTTAAGTTTAGGAAATACAAATATTATTACTGTCTTTACAATAGGTGATACTACTTCTACTGTGTTAAATGATAATGAGTTAATTATATAAGACAGTAAAAATATTAGAATTTCAACAAGTAGTACAAATAAGTAACCATTACCTATAAGTGTTGCTAATATAAATAAGGCAACAATTTTTCTATTTGTATATAGAAATTTCTTAATACTTGAAATGGTCGTTTTTACAATGTATAGTAATTTTCTGCAAACTTCATTAATATTGAAAATTATTTTTACAGTAAATGTATGTTTTATAGTTAAGTTAGTTCTGTTGATTGACTCTTTAGCGAATATATATCCAATAATAATGAAGTTAAAACCAATGTTAATAGTGAATAATATACCTAGTGTCAAATATGATAATATCTTCGATAATATCAATAAAGATGATTCTAAAAAACTTTCAAAGGATATAAATGATGATAAAAAATTATTAGTTGTTTCTTCTAGTGATCCTATGAAGTCATCTACTACTGTGTTATTTTTATCTACATATATATCAAAAAAAGTTTTAATTTTTTCAGATGAGAATACTTCTTTAATTCTGTTAATACCATAAGAGAAATTATTTAAATTAAATAATATCAGTGTAGCAATTAATGCTACAACTGATACTATTGTAATTATTACAATTCTTTTCTTCATTAAAACAAGAATCCTATTATTAATTTAATTATTGCTATTACTATTTTAATTATCTTTATTATTATGAATAATGATATTAGTATAACAATACATTTAATTATTGGGTTTGTTTCTATTAGGTCAAAAATTGTATCAAAGCTGATTGTGAATAAGAAATTAGTGATGATATAAATCACTTAGTTTCTCCACTGGTTCCTGAAGGCTTATTAGATTTTTTAGAAATTTCTTTTATTTGCTTAACATGCTCTTCATAATCTTTCTTCTTAGATTTATAAACAATATCATTAATACTTCGATCATATGTATTTTTTAATTTCTCAAGATTTTTTTGTTTTTTAATCTCAGCTTTTTCAATCTTTTCATTAATAAGATTTTCATTGATTTTTATTTCTTTCTCTTTTGATATATCTGTATTTATTTTATAATTCTCTTTTGCTTCTTTTAACTTTTGCTTTTGTCTACGTTTCTCTTGCTTAAGTCTTAGTTTAGCTTCTTTATCGGTTCTAGGAACATAAGTTTTTTCTTCTTGCTTAGGTTCTTCCTTTTTCTGATAAGGTTGCTGCATTGGCATAAACATTGGGAACATATAAGGGAAAGGAGCTTGTGGAACCATATTATTAGAATTGTTATTTTCTTGAACTTTTGGTTCTGTCTTTTTCCCTATAGGAACACCCTTGACGAATTTTATTAAGATTTGTATTATCTTAATAATAAATGAGACTATATAGATTACTGCAATAACACATAGAAATATAAGAACTAATTTTGTAGCTAATACTATTGCATCCCATCCATTTGAAAAGAAGTTTTGGATATTATCTAATATATCCCAAAATCCATCAGTTTCAGTATTTGTGATTAGTGTTGGATCGAATATGCTTACAGTAGTTCCATCTACAGTATCCATGTATACTGGCACATCATATTCTTGTCCAGTCATAATAAAGTTTAGTCTTAAAACTTCAAAGTCTGAAATTTTTTGATAGTCTTCTTCTGGTTGTGTTGATTTATCAAACCAATTCCAACCATTAGAATCATAATTTAAGTGCATTTTATATTTGTAAATAGTGTTACCATTATAGGCAGCATATGAACCTTCTTCGAATCCTTGATATTTAGATAAACCGAACAGTCCTCCACCAACAACTTCTGTAGTAAGTGATTTTACAATTGATATTTCTCCTGACTTCGCCCATAGTTGATACCATTTTTTATCATCAGAATCTAGTTTATATGAAACATCTACTCTGTATACTCTATCTATATCGATTGGTGTATTAAAGAATACTTGATGATAGTAACCACCAAAATTCAAATCATAATAAGATTGTGCAACACAATCATCTATAATTGCATATGATAATGTACAAAGTTGTAGTATATCTCTTTCGTTATATTTAGGTACAACTTTAAAATCAAAATTAGCTTCTTTTTTCATCTCAAAATTATATTGACCTGTTGTATCAGTTGCATAGTTAGGATCTAATCTAGCTTTAAAATTTGTAATATCATATTTTGAAGTATTAAAGTCTACTCCTTTATAATGCCAATCATCTATTGAGGTATGTATTTGTGTTGCATGTACATAAGTTCCTGTACCATATCCCCATGATGTAGTACTGAAATTATATTGTTTACCATTAGCGGCTATATCTGTATAAGTTTTTCCATTACATGTAAATTCATATATACCAAATGATGAACTACTTGTTTTATCACTCGTCCATAGTAAGTATAATCTTCCGAAATCATCTACCCAATCATCTTGTGGATCTTCTGAAGAACAGTCCCAATATAATCCAACGTAAGCATTTGGTTCTAAATAACCAGGTGATAAATCCAATGACCCTAATACTCTATCAAAAAATTCATCCGGATATTCAAATATTGTACGAGATTGTACATTGTTTGAGTATAAGCTTATTGCTTCACCACCAGAAGCGGATGCTCCTGTAGGTGATGAAATAATTGTAAATATTGTAATTATTAATAATATAAGTTTTTTCATATTACACCTCTAGTTAATAAAAAAATATATTACTTTCTTTATGATTTTAAAAACACCAAAGCATAACAAAATGATTATTACTACTGAAACTGATGTAAATATAGTTGCTAAAATTGTATTATTTTCAATCTTATCTTTTAAATCATCAAAAAAATTATTATTTCCATCAGATTCAGTACTTAATGATTTTTTCTCTACAAAATCAAGTGATTTTTTATTAAATTGTGAGTAAATACTTGGGAATTTAATAGTTGCATTAGATACAACATTAATATCATCTAAAACTATGATATTCATTGTATATGTGTATGTATTTGTATTCCACAAGTAATTACTTGTTTTAGAAATAGTTTGTTCTTTTGTTAAATCATGTACTTCAAAATCTAAATAATCAAACATAATATATGGAAATAAAGTTGTATATGCTTGATATATATCATCTGCTGTATATCCATTATTTTGAGTTTCAATTATTAAATTATAATAATGTAATTCAGTTGAATGTACAGATATAAATTCTAAATTTGTATTAATTATTTCATACATGATTGTTATGAAGCTTCCAATTATTTCTCCGTCTTTTGTTAACCTAACAGATAAATAACCTTCTGTTGAAACTTCTATATTAAAGTCATAATCAAGGAAATTAGAAAGTGGTTTACCATTATCTAACAACATATAAAGTGATGCTATATTAATTACTTCTTCGATAGTATAGTTAGATGTGTAAAATATTTGTGTAACTAAATTGACACCTTCTAACAAATCTGATGTATCAACATATGTTTCATCATTTTCTATTTCTCCTGTAATTATTCCTTCATAATTCGTTACTGTTGATTTTAATTTATTTTTGTTAACAATATTTACAGTACCATAATGAGTATCTACATTTAAATAATCAACTTTAAAGATAACTTTAGTACTGTATAAAAATTCATCAAATAGCAATGTAGTTTGAATTTCACTCATCTTTGGTTCGTTTACTAAGTTTGTTGAAAACATTTTACTTTGGTATGTGATATCAGTATTTAATCCGTCATATACTTTAAATACTTCATCCATTGTAATCCCTGTATTACTTACATCAGTAATGATATAAGTGAAATGAAAGTCTTGGTTTGTTAATGCTATGAATGGTAAATTTGAATTTTCTACTAAATAAATATTTACTGTTTGTTCTACTAATACTACATTATCTTTAATAGCAGTATATATAATTACTCCATCTTTTAATGTTACAGTAGTTTTAATTGAACCATCATATACAAATACTCTAGAGTTATCATGAAGTAACATTGAATCAACTACTACTTTTAATACTCTTTCTAGAGAATAATGCTCTGTATAGTAAATTTCATTTAACACTTGATATCCATTTGATAATTCTGTTGTATCTACATATGTAGGTGGCGTATATTCTTCAAATACAGCTTCTAGTACTGTGTCTTCTCTAAGAGGATAATAGAAATTATATAATTGTCCATCAACATACCATCCAATAAATTTATATCCTTCTTTAGTAGGATCTGCTGGTTGTGTTGGTATTGAATCATATTCTTCAGTGATTGATTCATATAATTCACTACCAACCATATAATCAATTGTAATGTAGTTAGTTTCTTCTAGTTCAAAACTAGTATCTTTAATATCGAAAGTAACTAGATGTATCATATCAAATGCTATATAAATTGATTCTTCATTGTAATATTCTTTATCTAAATTTACTGTTTCATATAAAGAGTAATAAGATGTCCCAATATCATCACAGTTTGATAAGAAGTCTAATAGTAAGTCATCGTTAGTTACACCATCCATAAATCCTGATATAATTATTAATTTATCCCCATAACAAATGTATGGAATCGCATATTCAAATTCTGATGAAACAGTACATATTTTAAATTTGTATTCTGTTGATGTATTAGCTGTTATAAAAGTAATTTCATATTCAGTAACTTTTAAATATTGATAAGTTGTTATATATGAATATGATCCTTCTAAAGTTTCCCCATCATCATTGATTAAATGTTTCATTGCATTATCAAATAATAAATCTAGCATTACTGAATCATTAATATAGATTGATACATTTTCAGCTATGAAGATATTTGATTCATAAAATCCTTCAATTTTATTTTCTTCTAATTGTTTAGTAATTGATGAATTTGATTCTATTGTTATACCAGATTCTAATGCAGTTAATATACCTGTTTCAATTTCATCAAGTGTATAATCAAAATCATCTACTATGTAATCATTACCATCAAAAGATGTATAAGTTTGTTCTATTGAATACTCTGATTGATTATAATATTCTACTTTAGGAAATAAAGAAGAATTTAAAATAATCAATTCATACTTCTCTGCATATTCATATGGAATGTATATTTTTTCAATTGAATCTGGTGCTGAATATAATGATAATTCAGCTTGTCCTTCTAAATAGTAATATCTTATTGCTTTAGTATTGTTTAGTGCTCCAAAGTACTTATATGTTGAATCAATATAATTAGAAAGTACTACTTCGTTTAAAGATCCGTAACATCTAATCCATGATGTATTTAAAGCTACTAAAGTTAAATCTGGAGTATCATAATACCAATCAATTTTATTTGAAAATTGCATGTCAATTTTAGATACTCTTTCATCTAAGTTTACTATATTAATTGACGCATCAGGAACATTCATATATGTTGTACCTACGACATAATTTGTTGTAGCAAGTACATTTTGATTTATATCTAAGTGTTCACTTGTTAATAGTTTATCTTTTGAATATTCTAAGTCATTTAGAGTTAGTTCTTGAAATGTTATTGGAGCATTTATTGCATTTAATAAATTCATTTCATTAAGTGAATTTACTTCCTCTTGAATATAAATATTCATTTCATCTACATAATAATAATTTTCTATTTTTGTAGTTTGTATTGCTGATGCAGCTTCTGTTAAAGTTGCATTGTACATACCTTCACTGCTCCAGCAAGTATAGTATAAATTTTTTACATTTACATTTGTCATTGTTGAATAAGGAGCGAATGTTGTTGTACAGTATAAGTTCTCAATATAATCAATTGTTATATTATTGAAAAAGTAGTTTATATAGAAATTACCTATGATAATACTTTTAAGATTAGTGTAATTATTCATATCAAATTCTTGTAGAAAAACTTTTGTATCTCCAAAATTTTGATGGAATATTGCTTCTTCTACTTCACTTGGATTTTGAACCGAAGTAGTGAAAAAATCTGTACCATATTTCTCATATCCTACACCATCGAATTCAAAGTATGAACTATTTAGTTGTTCTTCTGTAGGTGCATTTGAATTTAATAATTGCACTTCTTCTACCGTATTAAAACTAAATGCTGATGCAATTGTTATTGCTATTGTTGTTACGATAAATGATAAAGCTATAATGATTTTTTTCATTTTATTTTTTTCCTTTCTGTTTATTTTTTTAATAAAATTAGTGCAGCATTTTATTGGGTCTTCCTTTTAAAAAAAGCAGCAATAACACAAAATTATTGCTGCTTAGTAAAAGTGGGATAGTTTAGTTATTAGTGATATTATTCTTGATTATCTTCATCTTCTGAATCTTCATAATCATATTCTGATTCAGTAAATTTAAATTCAAGTTTCATTTTCTTTAATGTTTTAACATTAAGTGTTGTTAGGTAGAAGGCTCTAATCATAGGTTCTTCTTCTGTTCCTAAGTTGATAATTAAAGCATAGTAGTAATCATCTGTGTTTTTTCTTTTAGCGTAAATAAATTCACATTCTAAATCTTTAAAGATGATTCCTCCTTTATTATCTAATTCATTTAATTGATCTCTTAATGATGCTAAATACTGTACAGCATCAAATTTTAATTCATGTTTCGGCTTCACTCTTAGGAAGTCATAGTTTTTACTGTAGTT
>JAWXUI010000035.1:0-11322 GCA_044432805.1 Mycoplasmatota bacterium
GTGTTGTTGGGCCTACTGGATTAACTGGAGCTACTGGGCCTCAAGGGTTACAAGGCCCTAAGGGTGACACTGGTACGCAAGGAATGAAAGGTGAAACTGGAGCTACAGGTTTGCAAGGTATTCAAGGGTTAACAGGGCCAAAAGGCGATACTGGTGAAATTGGACCACAAGGGTTACAGGGAGAAACAGGTATTCAGGGTCCTCAAGGTATAGCTGGACCTCAGGGTGAAATAGGGTCTCAAGGACCTATTGGTTTAACTGGACCACAAGGTGTCAAATTTCGTTGACATACTATTATAATAACAAATATGTTAATTGCTCTTAAAAATTTGAATTTTCCTACCTCTAATTTTTTTATATATAGTTTCATCAGTGGTTTCTGAAACTTTACTTATTTTTGTTGCTTTCGAACCATGTATAAAGTCTAATTGATCTGTTGTTGTAATATACAATAAGTCATTTTTAATAAAATCTAAAAATTTATCATCTATGCTTCGTTTACCACTAAATAATATCACTTTAATTCTACGAGAAAATAAATCGTCTAATATCACGTTCAAATTTGATGTGACAGCATCAGCATGGTCTCTTTTATATTCATATAATTTAGCTTTATTTTTAGTTATTACTGAGAAAAAATTATATAAAGTATAGCTTCCAACATTACTAAAAGTAGTGTTAGACTCTATCAAGTTAATAAGATTCTTATTTGTAGCATCAAGAAAAAGAGAAGCTTTCGCTGGATTTAAGCCTATACAAACTACACGTCCTCTTTTACTTTCATTCCATATCAACTCTTCTTTATGTTTATGAGTGGGTGTATTTGGTTTTGCTACATTAGTATAACTAACTTCTAATTCTCTCTCTATTTTATATTTAATAGCTTTTTTTTCCATAATTTCTTCCTTTCAAATATTGTAAATTTTTAATCAATAGATTAGCTTCTTCTAGTTTGATAAACATAACATTATTTATATTTTTAATTTTTCTGTCAAAACTTCATCTATTTTTATTTCTAATTCCTCAGTTTGATCAATAAAGTCTCTCAACCAAAAAGTTTGTAGCATTGCGTTATATTTAATAAATTCATTAGAGTTATTAATAAACCACTCATAATTAGAATCAATTTTTTTTAATTTATAATATGCATCTTTTATTTTATTAACTTCACATATATAGCTCGATTTTAAGTTCACTAGCATATTATATATATTTAAAAATTTTTTTCTAATTTCACTACATTTATCTATCTTTCTTAAAAATAATGAGATTTTTTCCAATTCAAGACCTATTTGTTTTAAATCGAATGATACTTCATTTAAAATCAGCAATAAATCAAAACCATAATTTTTAATAGTTCCCCTAATTTCATCATATTCTTCTTCACTAATAGATTTTTTAATACTGCTAAATTTCCATATAATAATATTAGATTTGTGAATTTTTCTTAGTAAATCATATGAAGATATTTGAAAATTTCTTGTAATTAAACCGTACTCCTCTTTTGTTTTTTCAATTTCTGACATCTTATCAAAACGAACAAAAAGTAATAATATAATTAAATTACAAAGTAAATTAGTAAATAGACCAGCTAGAAATACAAACCAAGTTTTTTCAAAAAAAATCGTCCCAACAAACATCACAATTACTATTAATGCATTTACTACAAATGCAAATGTTAGAAACTTCTTTTTAATTTTAAAAATTCCCATTGCTATCAACCTCTTTCTTTACTTTATATTATACTTTATAAGCATAAATAAGCAAATAACTCTTTATCGAATTATTAGCTTATTTGTAGATTACATTTATATTCTAAGTCTAGTTCTATTTTATTATCAGTTTTAGTAATAATACATTGTTTTGCTACTGCTTTAACTAAATCATTTATATCTATTAGTTCAGTTGCTTTTTTTAATTGTTTAGATAATTCATTTACTCTGTATTCAAGCATTTCTTTTGTTAATTTATTTTCATTGTTTTCTCTTAATGATTCTTTTAATTTTATTAGTTTGTTGTTTAACATTGCAACCTTATCTTTGTATTCATGTTCTTTTGTATTTCCATCTACATAACTTTCAAATAGTTTTTCTAGTTCATTTTCTTTTTTGTTTATATCTTTTAAAAGTTTGTCTTCTTCTATTATTTGTGATTTGTTAATATTTTGAGTTTTAACTCTTCCTATTAATACATTAGGAGATTTAATATATTCATTTATTAGAGCTTGTATATCACTTAATATAGGATTATGGAGTAATTCTGTATTAATACTGATACTACATTTTTTACATCTATATATCGGAGTTTTGTTGTTTTGTTTTTCATATATAAATGTACTATTGCATTTGCTACATTTAAAGAATCCTTTAATTCTATTTGGATTAGTTTGTAATTTAACTTTTCTTGAAGTTCTTATTTCTTGTGCTTTAATATATTCTTCTTTACTTATAATTTGAAGTTTGGGATTATCTATAATTATAATATCATTATTCTTAATTTCTTTACCTTTTACAGTTTTAGTTTTAAGATTTACAATACATCCTGTATATTCAATTCTACAAACTATTTTTAATATAGATGAATTATTCCAAAAGTATTTATCTTTTATGTTTGTATATGAATTGTTATATAATTCATACTTTCTGTATGCTGGGGATACTACTTTCTTTTTAGTTAATTCTTTAGCTATATCACTTGGTAATATATTTTTATTATACTGTTCGAATATGTATTTAACCACTTCAGCTGATATGTCATCTATAGCTAATTCTTTCTTTCCTACACGTTTATAACCATAACATCCTCTTGTCGATAAGTTTTCTATTTTAGACCTTCTTTGAGTAGAAATTTTGGCTTTTTCAAGACATTCTTTATAATAATACTCGTTACAGTATGTCCTTATTAAAACATTAAAATCTATATCATTTTTATTTGAATCAAATTTATCACTTAATGATATAACTCTCATGTTATTTTCTGGAAAGATGAATTTTAATAATTCTAATGCTTCATACATATTTCTACTTAATCTCGAAAAATCTTTTATAATTATAGTATTTATTTTTTTAGTTCTCATATCATTTAACAGATCCTGAAATCCAGGTCTATTACTATTGCTACCAGTATAACCATCATCTATATATGTTTTATATACTTCTAGTTTATTTTCATTAGCGTAGTTTAATAGACCTGTGATTTGATTTTCTATTGAATTAGATATTCCTTCTTTTGCATCTTCTCTTGATAGTCTAGTGTATAATGCTGTTTTCTTTATTGTCATTATTAAAATCTCCCAACAACTTTTTTATTTTAAAGTCATAATTAAAATCAAATATATTTTCTTTTTTGTTTATTACTATTGAATCTAATAATGATATGATATTTATTCTATCTAGTTTTGTTGAGAAATCTATTTTCATTATTCTTGTATAAAACCTTTCGAATTCTTCTAGGTAATTTATGTCTATTGGTTTACTTAGAGATTTATTATATAACTCTAGCATTTGTTTTTTAATTAGTTCTTTTTGCTGTTGATACTTAGACATCATCTTTAGATATAATTCATCATCTATTACATTATTTTCATTTTGTTCGAATAGTCTTGTAATACGGTTGTCTATTAGGTATAACTCATCTTTTAGATTCTTTAGTAGTTGTTCATCATTTTGATTTGTTTCTTCTTTTGGTTCAAAGTATGTCTTAGCATACTCTTTAATTTCATTGTAATTTATATCTATTATATTTTTTAAAGTAGTCATTTCATTAATGTATAGTTCTTCTATAAAATTTGCTCTTATATGATTTTTATTTTTACAGTTTTTATGAGTACACATATAATAATCAGTCGAAGAGTATTTAGTGGTTTTTCTAGCAAACTTTAATTCTTTACCACATCCTACACAAATCAATTTCCCAGCAAATTTTTTAACTTCTATTGGATATTCTGAATTTTTTAAACTATCCATGATTTTATTTGCTTGTTTATATTGTTCTTTAGATATGATTGGTTCAAATATATTTTCAAAATGGAATTGATTATCTTTTTTTACTTTATTTCTTTTTTTCTTTCTAAGATTTGTAGACTCAAATTTTTTATTTATTAAATCTCCTGTATATTCTATACATCTAATTGTTCTTATTATGATATCTGGTTTCCATCTATATTTTTCATCACTATTAATTAATTGTGAGTTTTTTCTACTGTTATAGTTTGTTTTTAAATATAAATAGTAACTAGGATTTACAACTTTATTATCAAATAGTTTTTGTGCTATTTGAGAACTCTTTAAACCTTTAATATAATCTTCAAATATCATTTTAACAATAGGAGCAGTTTCTGGATTTATTACTCTATCTTTATTTTCATTTATTGAGTATCCATAAAGTGGAATTCCAGAACCTATTACTTTAGGTTGTTTCATTTTATTATTCATTGAGAATTTTATTTTTTTTGATATATCCTTAGCGTATATTTCATTGAAGATATTTTTAAATGGTGCTAAGTCATTTTCTTTTAATGAATCATAATCATCATTAACAGCTAAATACCTAACATCATTATCAGGAAAATAATGATACATATAGTAGCTAGTTTGTACAAATTCTCTTCCTAGTCTTGATTGATCCTTTGTAATTACCATGTTTATCTTTCCATTTTCAACATCCTCAAGTAATTGTTTAAAAGCTGGTCTTTCAAAATTTGTTCCAGAATATCCATCATCTATATATGTATTATAAACTTCCCAATTGTTGTTTGTTACATATTCTGATAATGAGTTTTTTTGATTCTCAATTGACATACTAACTTCATTAGTTCCATCATCTCTTGATAATCTACAATATACCCCTACTTTGTAGTTTAGTTGTTGCTGCATATAATCACTCTTTCTTTTCTTCGTTTAATATATCTTTTTGTTTTAATAAATCTAATACTACATCTATTAGTTCTCTTCCATTTTCATTAAAGTGTCTTCTTACTGTTACTTCTTGATTATTTATTGTGTATGTTGTTTTCATAATTAATCACCTATTAATTATATGAAGCAATAATTTGTCCATATACCTTTCGGTATTATATTAATAAGTGACTAGGTATGGTTTGATAACTTATATATATTAAATCTAGGTTTTAGAAATTTTCTTTTATATATTTGTTTATTTCTTGTTCTAATTTTGTATCTGATATTGTTATTTTTGCATTATAGAATTTTTTTACATAGTTTATTGCATAAGCAGCTGCATCTATTTCTAATGGGTTAAATATTTTTTTGTAGTTATCTTTTTCTTTTATTAATTTATTGTATTCTTTTATCCATAATTTTTTATTTTTGTGGTCTTTGTTCATTGCTTCAAATTGGTATTGGTGTCTTAATTCATGGGCTAGTGTTATAACCATTCTATCGAAGTCTAGTTCTTCATTATATTTAAATCTTATTATTTGTTTTATAGGGTCTATAAAGCTTATTTCATTAAATCTATGGAATGTATATTTCCAAGGTTTAATATTTAAATGTTTTGCTATTTTGATTATTTCTCCTTCTAGTATTTCAATTGCTACTTCATCACATCTGTTTAAAAAAAGTATATTTTGTAAATTAATTTGATTCATTTGTATTCCTTCTTTCTTTTTGTGGTATGTTATTAACCTACTAATTATAGTATAGTATAATAATAACATATTGTCAATTGAAAAGTTTGTCTGTAACCTACTTTTTTATTGTGTATTAATTATTTATACTATATAATCAAGTAAATGAGGTATTTAATATGAATGATATAAAAATTGTTATTAGTGAAAATATTAATAAATATTTAAAAGAGAAAAACATGAAGAAGAATGATTTAGCAATTAAATTAAATATACATAAAACTTCTGTAGGTGCATGGTGTAGTGGTTCAGCTGCCCCAGCAATTTCTATTATTCCTTTGCTTTGTGAGGTTTTAGATATTACAATTAATCAACTGTTTTCTATGTCAACTGATAAAACTATTTCTGCTGAAGAGTTTATGATGTTAGAACGTTTTAGAAGTGTTAGTTTGGCTAAGCAAAATATTATTATTGAGTTATTAAAAGAATAAAATATTTAAGAAATAAGGGGGTGTTTATATATGTGGAGATGGAAGACAAAATTAATTGAAAAACTTACTGTTACACAAACAGTTATTTTATCATTAGTTATATTATTTGTTGGGACTTTTCTTATTGGTTATTTTTGTTAAAAATTAAAAAGCTACTAGTTATTTATTTTAACTAGTAGCTTTTATTCTTCTTCTAATATTAATTGGTATGATTTAGTTATTGGATTTTTTTCTAAATCTTCTATTATTACTTCTTGTAGTTCTTTTCTTAATTTTATAAATTTTATTTTGTTTATATTAGGAAATGTTTGTTTTAATGTTGAAAGTGTTATGTATTGATTATTTATTAATAGTAAATATAGTATTATTAATTCGTATTTACTTTTTTGTTCATTTGTTATGTCTATTATATCAAATGTTATTTTTGGTTTAGTAAATTGATAATGGTGATATGTTGTTTTATCTACTGTTGTAGTATATATTGTTGTGTTTATTTTTAAATCGATTATTATTTGATTTACTAATTTTAACATATAATTAAATAGTTTTATATCAGGAGATTGTTGATCTTGATTTTTATTTGTTCTTTGTATTCCATATAGTTCTGTATATGTTTTGAAATCTATTTCTTTATTTTCTAATATGTAGATGAACATGGTTAATGTATTTTGTTTATATGTATAGTTCGCCATTTGGTATTTCCTCATAATTGATTTCTTCTATTAGGTTTTTTTGGATAAAGAAATCATTTATTAATTTTTCTTCTATTGTAAATGTATGTAGTAGTTCTTTTCTTGTGTATTTTTTTGTTGTACTAGTTATTTCATTTGTTTTATAGTCTAGTAGGTTATTGTAGTCATCATTTGTTATTCCTAGTGTTTTTAGATGTAGTGATATATTTGTTTGTGTTAGTTGTGTAATTATTACTACAGCTATTTTTGTTAAATGAGGTAATGTGTTTATATTTTGTTCTGTTTTTTCGTAGTATATTAAAAATTTGAATGCTGTTGTTTTATAAAATTTAGCATAGTGTATTATATCTTTATATGCTATAAATGAGTCTTTGTTTTCTCCTATTGCTATTAGGTATCCTTCAGGTTTTGATAATGCGAAGTATATTTCTTTGTATGGAGATTGTTTTGGTTCTAAGTTTTGGCAGTATAGCATTACTAGTTTTTTTATTGAGTATGATTTAAAGCTGAATAGTAATACTTTTATTTTATTGTTTTCTTTTATGTATACTGTCATTGTTTCAAATGTATAGTCTACTTTTATATCATTATTATTTGGATTGAAGTATTTTTTTAGGTATGGTGAGTATTTTGATATTGTATATCTTATTTGATTATCATCTGTTATTTGTATAAATGAGAATTGTTCTTTGTATTTTTCTATTTCTATTGATATATCTATGTATTCATCTATTTCATGGTATAGTGATGCTGCCATTTGGAATTCTGTTAATGTTGGTTTGTTTAAGAAGTTATATTTTCTTATTGATCCTCTTTTTGTTAAGTATACTTTTTTGTTGTATAGTGTTTGGATATTTTCTATGTTTTGTAGTTCTAGTTTTATTTTTGTTATTTCTTTATTTACTTGTATTATATATTTTTTATTTATTTCTAGTATTATAGTAATCACTTCTTTCTATTGATCATTATAATATAAAAAAAATTATTTATTTGTCGTTTTTTGTCGAAAAAGTTTATTTTTTTTGTTTTTTTGATTAGATGTTTTTATATAAAGAGTTTATTTCACCCTGAGCTTAGTGGATTGTTTTATTTAAGTGAGATTTTTGGTGGAGAATAAAAAACAGTACAAATTAATGTACTGTTTAGTTTCCAAATCTTGTAGTGTAAGTACGTTTAACATTCTTTTCAGCAGCTTTAATTTCAATTCCAATAAGTTTGTTACAATAATACAAATCAAGATTATCTCTTAAATCTTTTCTAAGATTTATAGCTAAGTTACCATTTGACGAAAGATATCCTTGATGATGACTTTTACATCTATCTATAATTGCATTTGGATTTTTTAATGTTCCATTGTCATTATATGCAAATTGCGCTTTCCCTATGTAAATCACTTCTCCCTTTTCAATTTTAACCTTAGCATCCCAGCGTCTATCTGACTCAAAAAGGTTTAAATTTGCAGCACTTGAACCACAACAAACAAATTTACCGCTTACATTTAGAACTCTTGGAATAACATTATGAAGTAAATCTAAAACTGTAGTATTTATTTCTTTTTTAGCAACCCAAAAATATATACCAGATCCTATTATATTCTTACTATCAAAGTCATATTTATGCACTTCATATGGATTATTTAAATGATCCACAATAGTAAAAGACTCCAGAGGATTATTAATTATTAATGGCTTAAAACTATCACGTTTACTTGTGTATTTTTTTATATCCGCTGTTTCTCTAATTATATTTTTATAATATTCTAGTTCTTTTCTATTCATAATTACACTCCAAAAAATTTCTCAAAGAAATTAATTAATATTTCTGTTACCGATTTTCTTTTTATAGAACGATTATTATTTTTATCAAATCTACTTACAGGTGGTAGTATTTTATCAATATCAGTACCTGTTGTTTTAAGGTATCCATCTCTAAATGAATTATTAATAAAGTTTACAGTTTCTTCTTCTTTTAATGATTGTTCTTTGATAATTTCTTTTAATTCTTTTTCTTTAGCATTTTTAATGTAGTTTTTCCAATCTGAATCTACATCCGTTTGCGGTGTCATAGAATCAATGAAGTCTTCGATTAATTGTTTTTTACTTCTTAATTGAATAGATGAAGTAATTGATTTTTTGATATCAATAAGTATTTCTTTATCTTTACAATTTGATTTATGGTATTTAGCTACTAGCATTAAAATATAGTCAATGTTTATTTCTACTTGTTTTACTAGTTCCATTTCAAATTCTATATCATCATTAATAGATTCTTTTTCGTCATCTTTATCTTTAGAATATTTTTCATATTGAGTGATATACATACTTTGATAATCTTGATAATCTCTTTCTGATAATATTTCCATACCTTCAAATTGATCAAATGCTTCTAAGATATTTTTCATTTTTAATACTTTACCGTATAATTTTATAAAGTCTTTTTGATTTTGTTCACCAATAATCATTTCTCCTACTTCAAAATTGGCAGTTAATTCTTCAATTAATTCTACGTATCCAATATGAGTTTTGTTGTTTTCATCAGTATAACCATTGTAATAGTCTTCAAAGTTTTTTAATAACACTAACCCAGAAGCATTCTTATCTCCAAATAATGCTAATGCTTCGTTTGTTTCTTCATCTAAATTTCTAAAGCAAATAATATTACCAAATCTTTTAACTGAGTTTAATATTCTATTTGTTCTTGAGAAAGCTTGTATTAGTCCATGTTGTCTTAGATTTTTATCTACCCATAAAGTGTTAAGAGTTGTAGCATCAAATCCTGTTAAGAACATATTAACTACTATTAATAAATCTACTTCTTTACTTTTAACTCTTTGTGATAAGTCTTTGTAATAGTTTTCAAATTTATCACCTTCAATACCGAAACTTGTATTGAAATGATTATTATAATCATCAATTGCTGCTTTTAAGAAATCTTTTGATGTTTGGTCTAATCTATCAGCCTCAAAATTTTCATCAATTATTCCATCTTCAGGATCTTCTTCATTAGGACTATAACTAAAAATAGTTGCTATTTTTAAATTAAGGTTTTTTGCTTTGATTTGTTTTAAAAATTCAGAATAATATAATTTAGCAGATTCTATACTAGAAACAGCAAAGATACTATTAAATCCTCTTTTAGTTATACCTTCAACTTTATAAAGTTTATCTCTTTTAGTTTTTGAATCAAATTTTTCTAATATATAGTTAGTTGTATTAGTTATTCTTCTTGAATCATTTAATACACTTGCTTTATTTATACTTTTAACATCTTTATCTGATATATTATCTTTAACATTCATAGTATTTACATAATCTATTTTAAATGGTAATACATTACCATCATTAATAGCATCTACTATTGTATACGTATGAAGTTTGTCACCAAATGCTTGTGGTGTAGTTTTTAAATTTGGATTTCCTCCAGAGGGACTATTTTTAGGAAAAATAGGAGTTCCAGTAAATCCAAACATATGATAATTTTTGAATGTCCTAGCAATACTTGTATGCATAGAACCAAATTGACTTCTATGACATTCATCAAATATTAATACAATATGTTTTTTATAAACTTCATGTGTCTTATTTTTACTAATAAAGATACTTAATTTATCTATAGTAGTAATAATAATTTTAGAATTATCTTCTAATTGTTTTTGTAATATAGCTGTACTCTTGTTTGAGTTTGCTGCACCTTTTTCAAATCTATCGTATTCTCTCATAGTTTGAAAATCTAAATCTTTTCTATCTACTACGAATAATACTTTTTCTACTGACTCTAATCTTGTTGCTAATTGTGCAGTTTTAAATGAAGTTAATGTTTTACCACTTCCTGTAGTATGCCATATAAATCCACCAGCTTCTATAGTACCTGTCTTTTTATAATTTGTACTTATATTAATCTTGTTAAGTATTTTTTCTGTAGCAGCTATTTGATATGGTCTCATAACTAATAAAAGTTTATTTGTTGTGAATACGCAATATCTAGTAATGATATTTAGTATAGTATGTTTTTGTAAGAAAGTTTTCGAAAAATCCATTAGGTCCGGGATAACTTTATTATTAGCATCTGCCCAATATGATGTAAATTCAAAACTATTACTTGTTTTTTTAGTATTACTATTACTTTGCTCTTTTACATGGTTATTTCTAGTTGTATTAGAATAATACTTAGTTTCAGTACCATTAGATATTACAAATAATTGAATGTAATTATATAATCCTGTACCCCAAAATGCTTCTCTTTGATATCTTTTGATTTGATCAAAAGCATGTCTAATAGATACACCTCTTCTTTTTAATTCGATATGAATTAAAGGTAATCCGTTAACTAAAATAGTTACATCATATCTAGATTTACTACTACCATTATTTTCTTCATATTGATTAATTACTTGCATAATATTATTATGTATATTTTCTTTATCAATTAATTTAATGTTTTTAGGAGAGTCATCATCTAGTATTAATGTTTTAATATTATCTTCTTGTATGGTAAATGTTTTTTCTTCTATTCCTTCATTTTTATTACAAATAAAGCTGTTATAAAATCTATC
>JAWXUI010000036.1:0-10559 GCA_044432805.1 Mycoplasmatota bacterium
AAATTAAAAAATATATGTAAAAATAAAAAAAGTTAGGATTTCCTAACTTTCTTTTATTTCTATAACTCTAGTAAATGTTTCTATATAATCATTATATGTTACGCTATATGTTATTGTGTATATTTCACTCGAAGATGTATCAATAGTCATGTCACTACTTGATGTATTATCACTTTTTCGAGTTATTGTTGTTTTTATACTTGCGCTATCGCTAACATCTACTAAATTTTCTAATACAATTACTTCAGTGCTTAATGGTTCATAAACATCATCGATATTTAAGGTGATATTTGAATCACCATTTAGTTGCATTGATATAACTGAATCCATACCAGTAGGAGAGAATGTAAAAGTTGCCCCGTCACTAGCATTTAGAGTAAATATTGTATAACTTGTTTTAACAAGGAACGTTATATTGTTATTTGTTGTTAATTTATAATCAAAACTAGAGTCACTTGTTTGACCTAAATATGTTAAGTTTCCACTAGAATCTTGAGCATAAATTTTATAAACTATTGTACCGATAGTACTTGTATTATAACTATTACGAGTTGCGATAGCAGAAGTTGGATCAGCCCACATATCTGTAAAGTAAGTGGTCAAATATTCTGTATTAATAGCATTAGGTGTTGTAATAGAATCCCAAGTTAATGTTACTGTTGTATCTGTTAGGGTTGCATCTAAATTAGTTACATTGCTTAATTTTGAATATCTATCCGATACTTCAGTAGGTTCAGTTCCTTTAATAAATAATTCTGATATTATCATATCACTTGGTGTAAATTCACTAGGTAATAATGCTTCTGGATATGTTTCATTTTCTATTTTAACTTCAACTACAGAACTAGGCATTTCAAATCCAGAAGAATCTTTAAATATACCTGAAGCTATTGTTTGGAATAATTGTGAATTTTGTGTATTCCCAAATAAACTCACATAGTTTGGATCAATAGAGTCATAACCATACCAAGTAACAATTGAATAGTCAACATTGGTAGACGCTATCCATAAATCATTAATGGCGTTATTCGGTAAATCAAATGCTTCAAATGTTGCTGTATCAAAATTAGTTGTACCTGTTTTAGCAGCGTAAGCAATACCATTAACATTGTAATATCTACCAAGAGCATAGGATGCTGTATCTACTAATATATCAGCTAACATGTAAGCTGTTGAATCTGACATAGCTTGTGTTGTAACCGCTTTATTTTCAACTACTTCACCAGTATCTCTATAAACAACTTTTGTATAACTATAAGGTTCTGTATAGTAACCACCATTACCAATAGCAGCATAAGCAGCAGCTAAACTAAGAGGGGATTCACCATTATATCCACCAATTGCATGTGCTTCATGTAAAAATCCGTTTTCTAATTCAGGACTTAATCCTAAACCTGTAACAAAGCTAGTGATATTTGAATTACTAACAGTTTGAAAAGTTTTTAAAGCTGGAATATTTCTTGATTGTTTTAATGCTTCTCTTGTTGTCATAAATCCTTTATATAAACCATCGAAATTATTAATAGTTGGTCCGTTTGTATACGTATATTCTTCATCAATTAATGGAGAATAAGTATTTGCATAATTATATTCAAATGCAGGACCATAATCATATAATGGTTTAGCGGTCGATCCAATTTGTTTTTTTAAGTCGGTTGCATAGTTAAATACGTCGACACTTCCTTCTCTAGAATCTGTGTTTCGTCCATTTCCAACAGCTGTAATTGCACCTGTTTGAGTGTCAATAACAATTGCTGCGGCTTGAACAACATCGTTTTCCCAATTAAATCCACCTTCATTAAATACATAGTTTATGTATTCTTGTTGTTCAGCATTCATTGTTGTATATATTTCTAATGATGTAGTGTATGGATTAACTCCTAAATCTTCTTTTACTTCATCGACAACGGTATCAATAAATCCTTGATATACACTACTTTCAGATGTTGTGCTTGCTAAAAGGGATTCAACACTTATAGCACTTGCAGCCTCTCTTTGTTCAGCTGTTATATATCCGTGTCTCTCCATTAAGTATAAAACTGTATCTCTTCTTTCAGTTGCAGCATCAGGGTTAGTATAAGGATTATAAGAAGAAGGAGCTTGGAATAGTCCTGCAATTATTGATGCTTCTGCTAATGTTAATTCTGAGGCCGATTTATTAAAATAAGTTAATGAAGCTTGTTCAACTCCATATGCACCAGCACCTAAATAATATGAATTAACATAAAATTCAATAATTTCTTCTTTTGTATATTGTTCTTCTATTTGGAAAATAGAAACATATATATCTTGTATTTTTCTTTTTATCCCTTCAATCCCAGTTGCGATAGTATCTGTAAAGTTATTTTTAGAAACCTGCATAGTTAGAGTAGAAGCTCCACCAGCATCAACTCCAAATACTTGATAAATACTAGCAACTAAAAATCTTGATAAGTCAAAACCATTATGTTGAAAAAATCTTGAATCTTCAGTTGCAACAATAGCGTCAACTAACACTTGTGGTAAATCTTCATATTCAACTTTCTCTCGCATTTCAGATCCTAATTTTGCTATTATATTTCCAGAATCATCATAAATGATAGTTGATTCTTGGCTATATAATTTATCAGCATCAAATTCCTCCGTACTTTCAATTATATTATAAATAAAATATCCAATACCAAGCATTGCGATAATAGCAATGAACACACAAATTAATATTATCCATTTTATAATCTTAAATATTAATTTCTTTTTCTTTTTTACTTTTTTACTTGTTTTCTTTTTTGCCATATCCTTACTCACTTCTTTTTTTACTACATTTTTTTTCAAAATGTACTTTTTAATTAGAAATAATATATCGTTTTTATAATTAAGACAAAGAATAAAAATTGCTATAAGTAGAGAATATAAAAATCCTACTACAAATATACCTATAATGAATACTAAAAGAACTAAAGAGCAAACGATTATATTATCTTTATTGTTTTTTATGAAGTCTATTGCTTTTTCTTTAAAATTTTTATCTTGTTTAACAACATTTTTGTGGATATCTTTTTTCTCAATATTTCTAGTTTTAATTGGGCTAGTTGTATTTTGTTTTAAAGACTGGGTTCTTGTTGATGTTTGTTTATTTATTGTTATTTTTTTTGATGTGGACTTTTTAGTCTGTGTTTTTTTATTAGTTTTACTCATTTAATTCCTCCCGAAAGGCTATATCTAATGTTTTTAAATAATCTAAGCGAGGATTAAATCCTTCGTTAATTATAAATGCCTTTTCTATAAAATATTCTAATGGTATTGATTTTTTGTCTGTTTTATAATAATCTATCAAGTCAATTGTTTTTATTAAAAAAACTTTGTTTAATGTTGTAAATGATACAATTATAAAAGATAATCCTTTGTGATTCACTATATCTGTTAAATGTTTTATTTGATGTTTATGAATATTATTTAACGGAAAGCTTTTATATTTTGTTTCTTTTGCTTCAAAATCAATATATTTTCCTTTATATAATCCATTGTAGTCTGTCGTTGAAGGTGTTTTAAAATACGCTTCTTTAATTACCGGTGGGGTAATATATTCAACTTTAGCAATGGTAATTGGTACTGGTTTTTTATGAATTATAGCCTTATTTGTTTGTAAATAATAGGCATTGCTGTTATTTATATCTGATTCTAAAGACATACCACGGTTTCCGAAAGTTGTCTTACTTTTATAATTTTTATTTAACCCCTTTGGATAATTCATACAATCACCAATAAAATTATACTATAAAAAGAAAAAAAATTCTACTTCTTATATATAATAGGCAGTAAAAAAATGTTCTAGTTTTGTCGAATTGCAACATTTAATTTATTTTATATGGTAAGTTAGCAGTGGTGATAGAATGAAACAATCTCATATAGAAAATATTTTTAATTCAATGATTGATGATATTGAGTATAGTAAAATAGCTTTTTGTTTTGCTAAAATCAAAAGTAACATATGATATAAAAAAACGAAAAGATTGACAAAATGTCTTTTTTTTTATAAAATAGTCGTAGAATAAAGAGGTGAAAAGGAATGTATGCAGATAGAATAAGTTTAACATCAAATGAAATCTTAGAAAAAGATTTTAAAGTTGATACAATGGGTTATAACAGACCGGAAGTAGATAAATTTTTAGATGAAATTATTCAAGATTACGAACAATTTAAAGTTGTTTTTAAAGAGTTAGAGGAAGATAAAAAGAGTCTAATTGAAGATAATATTATTTTAAAGCAAGAAATACGTTCATTAAAAGCAAAATTAGATATATTAAAAGAAAATAGTAATGGTGAAGTTACCAATGCTGATTTATTAAGAAGAATTTCTAATTTAGAAAAAATAATTTTTGATAATTAAAATATTTTGACAAACGCTGCAAATTTATTTTGTAGAGGAAAGTCCATGCTCGCACAAGCTGTGATGCTTGTAGTGTTCGTGTATAGGGAAAAAATAACCTATAGTAGCTTTTTGCTAACGGCGTCGAACTAATCTAAGTATTTATATATGATTATAGTAGATGTAAAGTGCCATAGAGACGATTTTGTTTTAGAAATGAAACAGGTGGAACGGGTAAACCCCACGAGCGAGAAACCCAAATTTGGTAGGGGAACCTAATAAGAAAGAACTAGAATTTCTTATGGGATTGTGAAAACGATAGATAAATGTTTGTCACCTTTTAAGGTACAGAACATGGCTTATAAAATATTTTTTTTTATTAATTAATAGGTAGGTGAATTATATTAAAGAAATTGGTGAAAAGTTAAAAGACGCAAGAGAAAGTATTGGAATCAGCAAAGAAGAAGCTTGCGAAGACTTAAAACTTACGAATGAACAATTAGAAAATATCGAAATAGGAGATATTCAAAATTTTAAAGATATTTTAAGTGTTAAATTTTTAATTAGAGATTACGCTAAATATTTAGGTCTTAATTTTGAAGATGTCGTAGATGAATTTAACGAATACTTATTTGATTATACATCTAAAATTTCTTTAGATGAGATAAAAGAAGCGAAAAAAGTATTAAAAATAGAAGAGGAAGTTAAAATTTCTTCTCCATATACAATAGAAAAAAAAGATAATAAATATAGAAACTTTTATTTTATCGGTGCATTAATCGTTTTAGTTCTAGGGCTTATAGTAGCGTGTGCATTTTTAATATTAGAAGATACCAATGAAGAAATTGATGGCGGAGTAGTTATCAATATAAAAAATTAGGAGGATTTATGAATTTACCCAACAAAATAACTTTGGCAAGAATATATATGTCACTATTAATAATAGTAATTTTACTATTCCCATTTGATGCAATTGGACTTTCGATTCCTAAATTGTTTATTAATGAATCAATTGTTGTTGATTTAAAATATGTAATAGCGGGGATTTTATTTATCGTTGCATCATTATCTGATTTCTTAGATGGATATTTAGCTAGAAAATATAATCTAATTACAGATTTTGGAAAAATGATGGATGCTATAGCAGATAAAATTTTAGTTAATTCTGTTTTAATTATATTAGCGTCTCAAGGATTTATACATCCATTAATTCCAGTAATTATAATTTTAAGAGATACTTTTGTTAATTCTATTAAAATGGCTGCTGGAAATAAAGGTTCGGTAGTTGCGGCAAGTATGATGGGAAAATTTAAAACAACATTTTTAATGATTGGTATAACATTAACATTGTTTTATAATTTGCCATTTGAATTATTTAATTTGAAGATAGCTGAATTATTATTAGCGATAGCTTGTATATTGTCGATAATTTCAGGGATTAACTATTATAATGCAAATAAAAAATACATTTTTTAACCAAAGCAAACATTTGTTTGTTTTTTTGTTGACTTTTGTTTTTTTTTAAGGTATTATTAGGTTATAAATCATTAGGAGGAAGAAAATGACTAAACAAACAAATGATAAAACGTTAGATCAAGTATTATTAGACATTGAAAAACAATTTGGTAAAGGTGCTGTAATGCAGTTAGGAAAACAAGAACATCAGCAGATAGATGTTATATCTTCTGGTTCACTTACTCTAGATATTGCTCTTGGTATAGGTGGATATCCAAAAGGAAGAATAGTTGAAATATATGGACCTGAATCAAGTGGTAAAACTACCTTCGCACTTCATGCTATAGCAGAAGCTCAAAAAGCAGGTGGAAGAGTAGCATTTATAGATGCAGAACATTCATTAGACCCTAAGTATGCAGCAGCGCTTGGAGTTAATACAAATGAATTATTGTTATCGCAACCAGATAATGGAGAACAAGCTTTAGAAATTTGTGAAGCTTTAGTAAGAAGTGGGGCAATAAGTATTATTGTAATAGATTCTGTAGCTGCTTTAGTGCCCCAAGCAGAAATTGAAGGAGAAATGGGTGATTCTCATGTTGGTCTTCAAGCAAGACTGATGAGTCAAGCATTAAGAAAATTGTCGGGAGTAATAAATAAAACAAATACAATAGCTATTTTTATAAACCAATTAAGAGAAAAAGTCGGAGTAATGTTTGGTAGTCCAGAGACAACACCAGGAGGAAGAGCATTAAAATTTTACTCATCTATTAGATTAGATATAAGAAGATCAGAACAAATAAAATTAGGTACTGATATTATTGGTAATAAGACAAATGTAAAAGTAGTAAAAAATAAAATGGCACCTCCATTTAAAACTTGTCAAGTTGATATTATGTATGGAGAAGGAGTTTCTAAAGAAGGTGAATTAGTTGATTTAGCTAGTGAGTCTAATATAATTCAAAAAAGTGGAGCTTGGTACGCATATAAAGGTGAAAAATTAGGACAAGGTAAAGAAAATGTAAAAGAGTTGTTTAAGAAAGATAAAGAGTTGTTTAACGAAATATATGCTTTAGTAAAACAACATTATGATTTAAGTGATAAAAAAGTAAATGAAGAAATTATAAAAAAGGCATAATATGTATGCTTTTTTTTAACTTGACTATTCATTTAATTAAGATTACAATAGGATTAGGTAATTATAATGTTACTAAAAAAAGAGGAGGTAAATATGGAACCAATATTGTTTTCAATTTTACTTGTCTTTTTAGGAATTTTTATAGGAATAATGGCGACATTTATTTTTAATTATTTAAAGAATGTAAACGCTACATCTAAAGCTGAAGCTATATTAGAAAAAGCTAAAAAAGATGGTGAAAAAGCAAAAAGAGATTATATTTTAGAAGCAAAAGAAGAAGCACATCGTTTTAAAGCAGAAATCGATAAACAAGTAAAAGAGAAAAAAAGCGAAGCAAAAGAAGCTGAAGAAAGACTAATTTTAAGGGAATCTAACATTGATTTAAGAGATCAAAAACTTCTTAATAGAGAAAATATGTTAGAGGAAAAAGAGCAAACTTTAATAAATAAACAAGAAAAACTCCAAGAAGAACAAGCAAAAGTTGAAGAGTTAAAAAAAGAACAAATGAATTTATTAGAAAAAATTGCTGGGTTTAATAAAAAAGAAGCAAAAAGTTTAGTGATGAAAAAAGTAGAAGATATGATGACTTTAGAAATTGCATCTTATATTAAAGATAGTGAAACCGAAGCCAAATTAGAAGTAGATAGAAAAGCTAAGGCTTTATTAGTGTCTTCTATGCAAAGATTTTCATCTGATGTTGCAAATGAACAAACAGTAAGTGTAGTTAGTTTGCCAAACGATGAATTAAAAGGAAGAATTATTGGTAGGGAAGGTAGAAATATTAGAACTATCGAAGCCGTTACAGGTGTTGATTTAATTATTGATGATACACCAGAAGCAATAGTTTTATCTAGTTTTGACCCTTACAGAAGAGAAATAGCTAGATTAACTATTGAAAGTTTAATAAAAGATGGTAGAATTCATCCAACTCGTATAGAAGAGTTATATGATAAAGTAGTAAAAGAAATGAAGGGTAAATTAACTGAATATGGTCAAAATGCTTTATTCGAGTTAGGTATTACTAAAGTTTCAGCTGAATTAGTTGAATTGTTAGGTAAATTACATTTTAGAACAAGTTTTGGTCAAAATGCATTGCAACATTCAATAGAAGTTGCACAACTATCAGGGTTACTAGCTGCTGAATGTAATGAAAATGTAAATTTAGCAAAAAGAGCAGGATTATTACATGATATTGGAAAAGCAATTGATCATGAAGTTGAAGGAACACACGTTGAAATTGGAAGTGAGATAGCTAAAAAGTATAATGAAAAAGATATAGTTATCAATGCTATAGAATCTCATCACGGAGATTATAAGGCGACATCAGTCATATCTGAGTTAGTTGCGATAGCAGATGCCTTATCAGCGTCAAGACCAGGAGCTAGAAATGATTCTATTGAAAATTATGTAAAACGTTTACAAGATTTAGAAAAAATAGCTACTGATATTGAAGGTGTGGAAAAATCATTTGCAGTTCAAGCTGGTAGAGAATTAAGAGTAATTGTTAAACCAGAAGCAATTGATGATTTAGCAAGTTATAAAGTAGCGAGAGACATTAAAAATTCTATTGAAGAAAAATTAGCGTATCCAGGTACTATAAAAGTAACAGTTATCAGAGAAACAAGAGTAATAGAAGAAGCAAAATAAGAATGATTTCCATTCTTTTTTTATTGTTTTAAATAAAAATTTATTGTATTATTAAATAGGTGATAATATGGCTTCAGCAATTATACATATGTGTGTAGCAAAAGAAATAAACAAAAAATTAAAAAGAGAAACAAAAGATTATTATCTAGGATCTATTGCTCCTGACACTAACAAAATACTTGGGCAAACAAAAGCAAAAGCACATTTTTATAATGAAATTGAATTAGTTGACCTAGATATGTTTAAAAATAAATATCCTGACTTTTATAACAATGATTTTGATTTGGGTTATTATATACATCTATATACTGATTTGTTATGGAATGAAATAGTTTTTTCTAAAATTATTTTTAAAAATGAATTTTTGTTTTTAGATGGAAACTTAAGAAAAATGGAAAAACAAAATTTTTCATCTATCTTGTATGATGATTATACTTCATTAAATTCATTGTTATTAGATGAATATGGATTAGACTTATCGCTTTTTTATGATGATTTTTTTACTCCAAATACAAAAATAGATGAAATTCCAATAAAAGAGATGCCGTTGTTTTTAAAAGAAATGGGTATGTATGTAAAAAATAGTAAATTAACAGAATTTAAAGTATTGGATTTAGAAATGGTAAAAAAATTTATAAAATTATCAGTTAGTGAGATAGCTAGTAAATTATAACTTGTAATTGTTTAACTGGAGAAGTATAATATATTACTAAGGAAGAAGGATTCAAATGGCAAAAGAATATTATGGAAAAATGACAAAAGAAGAAGGATTTTTTTATCATACATTAATGCAAAATTCGGTTGAAGGGTGTTTTTATTCGAATCCTAAAATAAATGAAGAAGGTAATTATGTAAACAAATTAGATGAAATAATCCTATTAGCTAAAAATATTGCAACAAGACAAGGTCAAATGATTGAAAATCAAATAATTGATGATATTTTAAGAGAGTCTTTAAATAGAATGTATTATCTAAGAAATTCTAGAATCAATGCTGAGGACTTTGAATGGCGAGATGAATGGGTATGGGTGGCCGCTGGATTTCCTAGAATGGTTGTTGGACTTAATAACTTAATAGAAGATATAAAACTTATAAATAATGAAAATGGAAGTGTTTTTATATCAGAAGAATTGATATCTTTAATAGAAACATTAAGAAATCAAGTTCAAGAGGACTTAGAATATTTTAAGGAATTTTGTAATAAAAAATGGAATTCTAGAAATGAATATAAAGTATTAAAAGAAGATTTTGAATCAAAAAACATATTTGGAAAACTATTATATGTAATTGACGGAGAAAGCACTAAATTGGCTGAAGCAAGAAGTAAATCAATAGACTATAATACTGACTATGATCCATTAATCCAACATAATTTGAAAATCGTTAATCCACCAGCATATGATAAACATTTAAAGTTGAAAAGACAAAAAAATAAAGTAAAAAAAATATAAAAAAAACTCATTTTTGAATTGAACTTCATTTTAAAATAAATGTCGAACAAATCAGAAGTGAGTTTTTATATTATTTCGTAAGGAATGGGATATGGCATAGGATAAGGTTGTGGATAGCTTTGATTTTGATATACAACAGGTTGTTGATAAATTACTGGAGCTGGCTGATAATAACCTTGTGGTTGACAACATTTATTATTTCCAAAACCACCACCATTAATAGCCGCGCCTGTTAGTCCTCCTAAGATAAATGGAACTAAAAAAGGTCCAATAAATCTTTCGTCATCATTTGAATAACTTTGATTGGGATAACCCATACTATTACTAGGGTAACCTTTATATTGGTTAATATTTTGATATGGAACATTAAATTTAGTATTCATAAAATTTTCCTTTCTTATATATTTTATGCCCAAGAAAAGGAATGGTGCAAATGGAAAATAGATTAGCAAATATAATTGTTAATTATTCAATAAATGTAGTAGAAAATGAAAAAGTATTGATAACAACAAAAAATAGTTCTATA
>JAWXUI010000037.1:0-10188 GCA_044432805.1 Mycoplasmatota bacterium
TTAAAAAAATATCATAGTGAAAAAGCAGAAGAATTATTTGAATTATTTTCTAAAAACTTTATGACAACTTATGATGAAGCAGCATCTATTGGTAAAAGATATAGAAGACAAGATGCAATAGGAACACCTTTTTGTATAACTATCGATGATGAAACTATTAATAATAATACTGTAACAATTAGAGATAGGGACACAATGGAACAAATTACTTTAACTATAGAAGAAGCAATTGAATATGTAAATAAAAAAATAAAATTTTAAAAAAAGGCAGATTTATAATCTGTCTTTTACTTTACTTCCTTGATAGATATCCCTTTTTTTCATCTCTTTATCAATATCATTTAAAACGCAAAATTTCTTTACCAACCAATTAGGCTCAATTAAATCATCAACTTTAGGATCAGCAGTGATTCTATTTATTACAATGCGTTCATCTAAATATTGCAATTGCTCACAAACAATATCAATATATTCTTCTTTAGTTAAAATATGAAAATTTTCATTCAAATAAATATCTGCTAATTTAGTATTTTTTAAAATACAAAGCATATGTATTTTAATCCCATCAATTTTTAAATTATTTAAATGTTTTATTGTTTCAACCATCATATCTTTTGTTTCAAATGGAAGTCCATTTATTATATGAACAACGACATTTATTTTGTTCTTTTTTAATTTACATACCATATCATCAAAACATTTTAAACTATGACCACGATTAATAAAAGTACTAGTTTTTTCATGTATTGTTTGTAGCCCTAATTCAATAGTCAAATAAGTTCTTTTGTTTAAATCAATTAAATAATCTAAACAATCATCACTTATACAATCTGGTCTTGTTGCAATATTTAAACCGATAACATTTTCTAACTTTAAAATTGGCTCAAACTTTTCTTTTAAAACTTCTACTGGAGCATATGTATTTGTATCAGCCTGAAAATAACCAATATAATAAGCATCGTTCCATTTTTTTTTCATAACTTCTAAAACAGAATTAAACTGAGTAATTAAATCTTCATTTCTATTTCCTGCATAATCTCCACTACCTAATTTAGAGCAATATATGCATCCACCAGTACCAACTAAACCATCTTTATTTGGACATGTAAAACCAGCATTTAAGCTGACTTTAAAAACTTTTTTATTAAATTTATTTTTATAAAAAAAATCTAATGTATGATATCTTTTATTAGAATTACTGTATTTAAACATAACTCACCTCTAAAACATTATAACACTTTTAAAATAATGTGTAAATTTAGTGAAAATTAACGTTTTTTTTTACATATATTAAAAAAAATGCTATAATTACTATGGAGGGTAAAATATGAAAAAAAATTTAATTAAACCAATTGCTATTTGTTTTGCAATAACTATACTTTTAACATTCCTAATACCTGCAGGGTCTTATGGATATGGGTTTTATACAGAGTATGGTTCAACATTACCATTAGGACTTCTTGATGTAATAAAATTACCAATTATAGCATTTAGTCAATTAGCAATTATAGGAGTAATATTTTTAATTATTGGAGGAATTTATGGAGTTCTAAACGAAACTTCAGTATATTCAAGATTAATTGAAGATATAACAAAAAAATTCAAAACAAATCAAAAAACATTTTTGATGATTACAACAGTATTCTTTGCTGTATTGTCATCAATAACTGGATCAGCTTATGTGTTATTTGCATTAGTTCCGTTTTTCTTAACATTATTAAAAGAAATGAAATTTGGAAAATTCACATCATTAACAGCAACAGTAGTGGCAATGTTAGTTGGTAGAATCGCATCAACAACAGGATCAACAGTAACAAACTATGTAAATGGATATTTCTATTTAGAAGGTACTGATAATTTATTATTAAGATTTATTTTATTATTTATTTTAACTAATATTTTAGCATTGTTTGTACTAAAAGTTTGTAGAAAAGAAAAATTAGAAGATGCTAAATTAGCAAAAGTTGAAAAAGAAGAAAAAGTAGTTGCAGAAACAAAAGTAGCAAAGAAAACTACAACAAAAACTGCTACTAAAAAATCAGCAACTAAAGCAACAACAAAGAAAAAACCAACAACAAAGAAAACTACAACTAAAAAGAAAACAACAAAAAACACTATGGCATCAGTAATGGAAAATGATTTACTTTATGTAAAAAAATCAAATGAAGATCAAAAAAGTTATATGCCTTTAGTAGTGATTTCTGTATTAACTTTAATATTCTGTTTTATCGGAACATTTGATTGGTATGGAACTTTTGGTCTAACTTGGTTCGATGATTTATTCACAGCAATAACAGAATTTACTGTTTTCGATTATCCATTATTTTATAATTTATTGGGTTCAATTGTAGCGTTCGGTGAATGGTCAACATATGAAATAGCTTATGCATTAATGGTATTACCAATATTAATAACATTTATTTATAACATCAAAATTGAAACTGCTTTTAAAGCATTTATCAAAGGTGTTAAACAAATGTTACCAGTAGCTGGAATGGTTATGTTAGCAAACGTAGTATTTGTATCGTTAGCTGCATCATCAACTGGTTATACAATATTTGCAACAATGGAAAATTATTTATTAACACTAACAGATGGATTTAACTTAGCGACAACATCATTAGTTACATTATTAGGATCATTTTTCTATAATGATTTACTATACGCTGTATATAATATAGCAGTGCCTGTTGAGACAGTTATAACTGATACTGCAGTATACTCATTAATAAGTATTATTGTTCAAACGTTACATGGATTAACAATGTTAATATTACCAACAAGTTTATTCTTAGTTGCAGGATTAACATATTTAGATATTTCATTCAAAGAATATTTTGCTTATATTTGGAAATTCCTTTTAGGAATATTAGGTATTTTAGTAGCGGTATTTATCGTTTTAGCAATATTTATCTAAAGAGCTTATGCTCTTTTTTTTTATATATAAATATGATAAAATGTTAAAAGAATAGGTGAAATATGTTATACAAAATAGATAAAGAAAAAGTTGAAGTCATTGTTGATAGAAAAAATAATACAAATACATATATAAGAATAACTGATGACTTAAAGATAAAAGTATCAACATCTTATTTAATGACTGATAAAAAAGTTAAAAAGTTACTTGATGAAAATATAGAACAAGTAAAGGAAATGTTAAGTAAGAAGGCAAAACAAAAAGAAAAAGAGGAACAATTTTTTTTGTTTGGTAAAAAATATGATATAATTATAGTGCCAACATTGGATAATATAGAATTCAGTGAAGACAAAATTTATGTTAAAGACACTAAAACGTTAAATAAATGGTTAACTAAATATATCTTAAAAGTTTATCAAAGCAGATTAAAAATAAACTATGATTTATTTAATGAAGAAATACCTTATCCAACTTTAAAAATAAGAGATATGAAAACAAGATGGGGTGTTTGTAATAAAAAAAATAAAACAGTTACTTTGAATAAAAGACTAATAAATTATGATATTGATAAATTAGATTATGTTATAATCCATGAACTATGCCATTTTGTTTATTTTGATCACTCTAGAAATTTTTGGTCTTTAGTAAACAAATATTGTAATGATTATAAAAAAATAAAAAAAGAATTAAAAGAATAGAGGGCTTGTTATGAAATTTATTTTAAAAATATTTTATGTTTTTCTTATTTTTTCACTTTTAATACCATCATTATATATCCCAAAAGATATATTTGCATCGGATAATAGAACTATAGCATCTATCAAAGCCGATTTAGAAACACAAAAGCAAGAACTATTAGATAATGAAGAACAACAAGAATTAACACAAGAAGAAATAGATACGATAATTGCAAATGTAGAAGTAATAGAAGCAGATATTGTAACTGGGCAAAATGAAATAATAGAATTAAATACCGAAATTGCACAATTAGAAATAGATATTGAAGAAAAAGAAGAAGAAATAAAAAGATTACTTAATTTCGTACAAATAACATCAGGAGAATCAATTTATTTAGAATATATTTTTAATGCCCAAAGCTTTACAGATTTAATATATAGAGTTTCAGTTTCTGAACAATTAACAGAATATAATGACAACTTAATAGAAGAGTTTAATCAAATGATTGCAGACAACATTGCAAAAAGATTAGAAATAAATGAAAAAGAACAAGAACTATTAGTAAAAAAAGAAGAATTAGAAGTAGAATTATCAAAATTAAGAACAGTACAAGATGATTTAAGTGATATATCAGTAACTTTACTAGAAGGTATAGAAGCAAGTGAAGAACTAATCGAAACATTACTAGCGGACGGTTGTTACGAAACAGAAACGGTTGATGCTTGTTATGCTAGAATTAAACAATTGCCATCAGACACGTCATTTTGGAGACCAACAACGTTTGGATATATTTCAAGTGTATTTGGTTGGAGATCTTATTATTATAATGGAGAATTAATTTCTGGATATCATTACGGAATAGATATTTCTAGAAATGAAGGTTATCCAGTATATGCATCAGCATCTGGACAAGTCGCATTAGTTACTAGTCAATGGTCCGGAACAGGAAATGCAATATTTGTATACCATACTGTTAATGGTGTTAATTATACTACCGCATATTTCCATTTACAATCATTTGCTGTATCAGAAGGACAAAATGTTACTAAAGATACAATAATTGGATATGTAGGAAATACAGGACAGTCAACAGGTGCACACTTACACTTATCAGTATTAAGTGGATGGGCTGGAATTGATTACACATTCTGGGGTGATACTTATTATGCAAAAAACTTAGATCCAGCAACTAAAATAGATTTTCCTTCTTATCAATCATATTTCTATACAAGAACTATGAATTGTACTCTAGGAAGTTGTTAATCGACAAAATATTTAAAAAATAAATAATAATATATAATTAGGTGATTATATGTTAGTTAAATTATTTGATGCAAATCATGAATTAGATTTAGAAGAAGAAATGAATAAATTTTTATCCTCATTAGAAAACGATGTTATAGATATAAAATATCAAGTTGCACTTTCCGATTTCAGTGAAGATCAAGTTTATTCATTTTCTGCTATGATTGTATATAGAAAATAGGTGTAAGATGAAAAAACAAAACTTTATAGAAGGTGCCTTTGTTGCAACATTAGGGATAATAATATGTAGAATAATTGGTCTATTATACGTTATACCTTTTTATTCTATGATAGGTGTAACAGGAGGAACGTTATACGGATATGCTTACTCTATCTATGGAATATTTTTAAATCTATCAATAGTAGGAATACCAACTGCTATGTCTAAAATAACTAGTCAATATATAGCGCTAGGTTACACATATACAAAAGAAAGATCATTTAAAATTGGTAAAAAAATAATTACAACAATGGGTATATTTTTCTTCTTTTTATTACTAATTTTTGCAAAACCAATTGCAACATTAATAATAGGAGATTTAAGTGGTGGAAATACAATAGAAGATGTAACATTTGTTATAAGACTTGTCTCAACAGCACTTCTAGTTGTACCATCATATGCAGTTACTAAAGGTTACTTACAAGGGCATAAAATGATGGTTGTTCCTAGTTTATCAAATATAATTGAACAATTAGTTAGAGTTGCAGTTATTCTATTAGGAACTTTTCTAACATTAAGAGTATTTAATTTTGGTACTAAAGAAGCAGTTGGGATTTCTGTTTTTGCTGCTACAATAGGAGCAGTTGTCAGCTATGCTTTTATATTAAAAAAAATAAAAAGAGACGAAGAACTATTTTCTGTTGATACAGAAATAAAAGAAGCAGAAAAAAATATAACAGCAAAGGATATAGCAAAAACAATAATAAAATATGCAATTCCCTTTATTGTTATAGATTTAGTAAATTCAGCATATGCTATGGTTGATGTATTTACAATAGTAAGAACCTTAACTGATTTAGGATATGATGCATTGGTTGCGGAAACAACATATGGTGTAGTATGTACATGGGCAACAAAATTAACAATGATAGTTATTTCAATAGCAACTGGTATTGGTATAAGTTTAATTCCTAATATAACAGAACTATATGTTAAGAAAAATAAAAGTGAATTAACAAGAAAAGTTAATTTAGCGTTATGTGCAATTATATTAATCGCACTTCCAATGGTGTGTGGATTATGTTTCTTACATCAAAGTGTGTGGATTGTTTTTTATGGATATGATTACTTAAGTATAAATATTTTTGCACTTTATGTTTGGCAAGGATTAACTTTTTCTATTTTATCTATTTTAATAAATGTGTTACAATCTGTAAATGATACAAAATTAACTTTAGTAACGCTTTCGATATCTTTTTTAGGAAAACTAATTTTAAGTATTCCAATGATGTATTTATTAAATAACTTTGAAATTGCTTATTTTGGTCCAGTAATATCAACGTTAATACCACAAATTTTAGCAATTACATGTGCAATTATAATTTTAAACAAAAAATATCAAATTAGTTTTAAAAACTCAATTGAAAATATAATTAAAACTATTTTATCAACATTAATTATGTTAGTTGTATTAAAAATAGTAAATGTATTTATTCCAATGACTGAAATAACTAGAGGAATGTCACTAGTATATATAGTGTTATATGCATCGATTGGTGGAGTTACTTACTTGCTATGTGCATATAAAAGTAAGTTGTTAGAAAATGTATTAGGCAAAAATTTCTTGAATAAAATATTTAAAAGAAAACTAAAAAAATCATAAACGAATTTATTTCGTTTTTTTTGTTTAAATTGACAAAAAATTTTACATAACTATCATAGAATATTAATAGGAGATGATAATATGTTAAGTCAGTTTAATGATGAAGCAAAAAATATATTAATGAGAGCAAAAGAAGAAATGTTTAATTTGAAACATCCTTATATTGGAAGTGAACATTTACTTTTAGCGCTTTTAAAAAATAAAAATGAAATATCAAAAAGACTAAAAGAATATAAAATAGATTATAATTTAGTATTAAAAGAAATAAAGCAAATAATAGGTGTTGGCACTAATGTAAGCGAATGGTTTTTATATACTCCATTATTAAAGCGAATAATAGAAAATGCAAGTATGGATAGTCGAGAAAACAATGATGGAATAGTAACCGTAAATCACTTATTTGCATCTCTTTTAGAAGAAGGAGAAGGTGTTGCGATTCGTTTATTATTAGGGTTAAAAGTAGATATAGATGAATTATATAATGACTTTTCATATAAATTAATAAAAACAAATAAAAATAAATTAGAAGTATTAGATGAACTTGGTAATGATTTAACTAAAGCCGCTAGTTTAAATAAATTAGATCCAGTAATTGGAAGAGATGAAGAAGTTAGAAGATTGATTGAAATATTATCTAGAAGGACAAAAAATAATCCTATATTAATAGGTGAGGCTGGGGTAGGTAAAACAGCCATTGTAGAGCAATTAGCGCAGTTGATAATAAATAACGATGTACCAAAAAGTCTAATGAATAAAAGGATAATAAGTTTAGATATTTCTTCAACTGTAGCAGGTACTAAATATCGAGGTGAATTTGAAGAAAGAATAAAAAAAATATTAAAAGAAGTAGATGAAAATGAAGATATTATTTTATTTATAGACGAAATACACACAATAGTAGGTGCTGGAGGAGCAGAGGGGGCAATAGATGCTTCTAATATATTTAAACCCGCTTTAGCGCGTAACAAATTAAGGTTAATAGGTGCTACAACTATAGATGAATATAAAAAATATATTGAAAAAGACAGTGCATTAGAACGAAGATTTCAAAAAATAATTATTGAACAACCAGATGATGAAACGCTAAAAGATATTTTAATTAATTTAAAACCAATTTATGAGAGTTATCATAATGTATTAATAGATAATAATTTGATTGATTTAATTATCCAATTATCTAACAAATATATTTATGATCGAAAACAACCGGATAAAAGTATAGATATTTTAGACGAAGTATGTGCAAAAGTAAGTTTAAAAGAAAGTAAAAAAACTAAAGATTATAATTTGCTTTTAAAAAGTTTAACAAATATTGAAAAACAAAAAAAAGATTTATTATTAAAAAATAAGTTTAAACAAGCTACTTTTTTAGTGAAAGAAGAAAATGAATTAAAAACAAAAATAAATTCTTTTGAGCTTAAAAATTTAAATAAAGCTAAAAAAGTAAACAAATTAGATATTGCTAATGTTATTGAAAAGAAAACAAATATTTCTATTTATGAGTTATTAGATGATAAAAAAATGGTTGTTAAGAATGTAAAAAATGATTTAGAAAAAAACTTTATTGGGCAAGATAGTGCTATAAAAGAGTTAATAAATATAGTTAAAAAAATTAAATTTGGATTAAATGATAGCTGTTATTCTTTTTTCTTTTGTGGGCCAACTGGCGTAGGAAAAACGTCTATTGCTAAATATTTTGGTAAAAGTGTTGTTGGTGATAAAAATGTAATAAAATTAGATATGTCTGAATATAGTGATTCTTCTTCTATAAATAAAATATTAGGTTCTTCTCCAGGATATGTTGGGTATGATGATAATTTAAATGTTTTAGAAGAAGTTAAAAACAAACCCAACAGTGTCATTATTTTAGATGAAATAGAAAAGGCCAGTTCTAAAGTTATTGATTTATTTTTACAAATTTTAGAAGAAGGTAAAATAAAAGACTCAAAAGGAAAAATAGTTAGATTTGATAAATGTATTTTAATATTTACTTCTAATATAGGTTTTAATGAAAATATGCTTGGATTTAATAAAAGTAATTTAATTGTTTTAAATAAATTAAAAGAATATTTTACTATTCCATTTATAAATAGAATTGATAATTTAATTATTTTTAATAAATTAAAAGAAGAAGATGTTAGAATTTTAATTAAAAATAAATTAAATAATGTTATTAAAAAAGATATTTATAATGATATAGATATTAAATATAATAAGGATATCATTAATAAAATATTAGAATTGTCAAATTATAATGAATTTGGAGCTCGAAAAATAGATAAAATAATAAAAGATTATGTTGAAACTTTAATTATTGAAAATATGTTAGAAAACAACAACAAAATAAATATTAAAAATATTTAGTAAAAAAAATATTTGTTTTAAAAAAAAATTATGCTATAATTGTTACAGGTGATATTATGTTAGACGAAATTAGAAATTCATTAAAACAAAATCCCAACTTGAGTGAAGAGATAAAAGAAAATTTATTCGAACTTACAGCAATATTTGAGAAAAGTTATCCCAATATTCCATTAAATAATATAAATGAAAGATTAAAATCTTTAAAAATAGAAAAAACTAGTAAGTTTCTTCAAAAAAATGCAACAAAATATAATTATCAAAAGAATTCAATTTTAATTAATCAAGAAAGTTTGACTGAAGATAAGGATATCAAATATTCTTTGATGTTGGTCATATTGGATATGATTAAAGAAGAAAATAAAAATGAGTTACTAAATGGTTTTATGGAAGGATTTGCAGATTTAATTGCAAATACCCTTGTTGGATATGAAGGAGAACTTTAGTTATGGCAAGAACAAATATGGTAAATGCTGCTAGATTGGCGGATTTTATGCCAATCGAAACTTTAATAAGCGCGTTTTTTTCTGGTAATATAAACACATTAATAAGTGCTGCTGAAAATATTGGCATTGATAGCGATCAACTTAAAAACATATTAAATATTATGTCATATACATGCAATGACGAAGATATTGTGATTGATGATGCTTTCAATAAACTAAATATAAGTGTAGGAACTTATAATGCAACTGAAAAAGCAGAAGTAAGTGCAAATTTAGAGCCACAAGGAAGAACTATGTAGTTCTTTTTTCATATAAGGAGTATTTATGAAAAAAACAATAAGCAAAAAAAATGGAGAATTAATTGACATAAATGTAGCTGAAGAAATAAAAACTAAAGTTCCAGGTTATATATTAACAAAAGAAGGATACTTTATTGAAGTTCCTTTTGATATATTACATCATGATTTATTCTATTATTTTTTAAAATTATATACAGATAAAGAACCTTTAGAAAATCATATTGGATTTTTAAAATCAGAAATAATAAAAGAAGGCTTTGTGATTTATTTAGGAAATTTACCTGGTTTAAGAGGAATATATACACAGGGAAGAATGTATATTCCAAAAAATCTTACTAAAGAACAAGTTGATTCTATTT
>JAWXUI010000038.1:0-9817 GCA_044432805.1 Mycoplasmatota bacterium
ACTTAAAGCATCTTTTTTTAAAATCAAATCATCCTTAAAAAGATCAATTATTTCTTGTTGCTTACCCTTTAAAACAACTCTTTTGTTTAACTTCAAATAACTAATTAACTTCTTATTAACAACAGTATTAATACTTGCCTTAAGAGCCGATGGTAACATAGCTTGATAACAACTAATTAAATTACTCAAAGTCTTTTTAGACATATATTTTCCCAAATCTAATAACTCTTCGTTTAAAACAGGATATTTATCAATAACCCTAATAATACTCTTTAATTCAATTTCACTTTTTGTCCCAAAACCAATTATAAAACCCTCAAGAGTCCTACTACCAAAAGGAACTTCAACTCTCTTACCAACCTCTACTTCTTTTTCTAAAAAAGAAGGAACAAAATAACTAAAAGTTTGATTTATTTTTTGAGCTTTTAACTCAACTAAAACATCTATTATCAAATAAATCACCTCTACATCAATTATACTAAAAAAAAGAACAAAAGTCCTTTTTAATTTAAAATTATTTTTTTAAAACATATTTCTTATCAGTATAAAAATCATTTACATTAAACTGTTCTTGAATCATAAAAGGAGTCATAAAAAATATCGGATGCAACGTATTATTAATAACAAACTCAAAATTATTTTCTTCCAAATATTTTAACTTCATCAAAACATACTCCGCATTTAACTTTTCTAATTCACTCTTATGCATACTATAATCAATATTATACATAAAACAAATTTCTTTTATTTTTCTTTTATTTTCTCTTGGAAACCAAACAAAATCTAATTCATTTAATAACTCAATATTATCTAAACTTAAAGCTTCTTTATTTAATCTTCTTCCACTGACCCAATTACCAAGTTTAAAACCATCTTTTGTAACGTATTTAAACGGTACACTTACATGTCCAAACTCCATTTTAAACAAAACTAATAATTTATAATTTTCTAAAAAATCTCTATCAGATAAATCCCATATTATACCCAAATCATCTAACAACTTTTTCTTATCCAAAGATAAATCTTTATTATTTCTTTGTCTACTTAACCAAAAACCAATTTTACAACCATTACATTCATAATCTTGCTTAATATCAATATGTCCTAACTCATCATACACTTGTTTTAACACATTATAATTTGTATTCCATACATCATCAAAAACATCAAAAATAAACCCAATATCCTCTAATCTTTTCTTTCTTTCCAAATTCATTCTTTTATTACCTCTTTGAGTCCTTACCCAAATCCCAAGTTCGTAATCATCTATAACATAATTTTCAACAACTTTTAAGTGTCCATATTTTTCCTTAAACTGCAACAACAAATTAAAATAAACATCAAATCGCTCTTCAAAGACATCAAAAACAAATCCACTATCTTTTAATTTTGTTCTTCTTTCTAAACTTAACTTTTTATTACTTCTCTGTCTAGAAACCCAGTTTCCTAATCTATAACCTTCTTCGGTTATATAATCACTATGCACTACAGCAGAATTAAATTTTTCTTTATATATCATAAAAAGCCCAAAATAAAATTCCCACTGATCTTTATAAAAATCATAACAAAAACCGATACTATCTAACTTTCTTCTTTTATCTTCACTTATATTAAGTCTTGGATCCTTATACGTTTGTACAAAAACACCCAAAGTATAACCATTTTCATCATAATTTATTCCATCAAATGTTTTAAATGATTTATAAACATTACAATGGCCATAATGATTTTTAAAATTAGTTAACAAAAGAAAATAATCATCAAAATTTAATCTTTTAATATTACTTTTTATAGCTGTTAAAATATTAAACAATTCAACATTTTCCATTTCAATTTTAAAATCTATTTCTTCCTCTGATTTAAACATTAAAGGTCTAAAAGCATTGCTTTTTTTAGCTTCTTTAAATCTATGTTTTATATTATCTTCTAATTCTTTTATAAAAGTTAAATTATTTGTTAAATCAATTATCAAAGGATTTTCTGAAAAAACACTTAAAGCACGCCCTATTTGTTCGTAATATACAATATCAGAATTAGTTGTTCTACCAAGTATTACACCATCTAAATCTTTAACATGGCTTCCCTCATTATATTGATTTATCGCAAACATTATTTGTAACTTATCAGAAACTAAATTACCATCTAAATCTTTTTTTAAACTAAATGCTTTTCGATTTTCATATCCTTCCTTAGGATTATCACTAGTAGTTTTATATAAAACAAAATCATCTTCATCTAAAAATTGCAATAATTCTTGTCTTATTGACTCCATTATATCATCAATACTTTTATCATTTCTTGAAGTTATACCAGGACAAAAATAAATATATCTTCCATCTCGTTTTAAATTACTTTTTAAAATAGTTCCAATATCACTTTCTTTTTTTATCAATGTTTTTATACTAGATAATTGTCTAGTTAATTCTTTTTTATATGAAGCAGGCAATTTTGATTTACTTAATTGAACTTCTAAACTATTAGCAAACTCCAACAAATGTATATATCCTGATTTATAAATAGGTTGCTTTAAAATACCATCTAATATAGCATCACTTAAATCATAGCGACTCACAACAGTATCAGAAAACAACTCAACACCACCATCTTGTGCCATATCTCGTTCATATATCGTATTTCTATCTCTTATAGTATACGCTGTCATACCCAATACTTTAGCATCCTTATTATTCTTTATTAAAGTATCTATTCTCTTTCCCCATACAGGCGCTCCAATATGATGAAATTCATCTAATATTATATAATCATACTTTAATTTTTTTAAATCTTCTAATGATAAATCAACTAAACTTTGATATGTAATAATTTCTAAATTATCAAGCAAATACATTAAATTATTTTCTTTTAATATTGAAATAATATGTTCCTTTATTGAATTATACGGAACAACAAATAATCCCTTTTTATTAAAATTTTCCAAAATAAAATTTATAGCAATATACGATTTACCAGAACCAGTTGCATGCACTAAACTTGCAATATTCTCTTTTTCTAAACGTTTATTAACTAATTTACCTGTTTTTTCATTATGTGGTAATAAATCAAGCCCCATATATTTCTCCCCTTTTTTAATTTAGAAAATATTATAACACAAATCAAAAAAAAAACTAGTCTTCTAGTTTTAATTTTTCAAACTTTTCCTTCATAGTAGGATTATTTTTAGTTATCTTTTTAATACTCAACTCTTGAGCCTTATTATTTGCCAAACGCAAATTATTCTCAGAAGATAACAAATTAGCTTTTGTTTTTTCTAAAGACTTAATAGTATCATCAATACCTTTAATCGCTAAAGTAAACTTATTTGATGCAAGTTCATAATTTTTACTAAATTTATCTTTAAAATCATTCATTTCTTTTTCAAAATTAGAAACATCAATATGTTGATTATTATATTCAATTAATTGTTCTTTATAAGTTATAGAATTAAGCGCCGCATTTCTTAATAAAGTAATAATTGGAATAAAAAATTGAGGTCTAATCACATACATTTTTTCATATTTATGTGACATATCTACAATACCTGTATTATATAACTCATTATCACTTTCCAACAAAGAAACTAATATAGCATACTCACAATTTTTCTCTTTTCTATCTTTATCTAATTCCTTTAAGAAATCTTCATTCTTCTTCTTAGTAGCAGTTGTATCCATTTCATTTTTCATCTCAAACATAATAGAAATATACTCAACATTATTATCAGAAAAATCTTTGAAAATATAATCACCCTTACTACCCGTTTTAGAATCATTATCTTTTTCAAAATAAGCATTTTTAAAACCAGTCGCTCTTAATTTATTAAATTCAATTTCACAATGTAACTCTAATGTTTCACCTAACATTTTTGTTGACATTTTAGTTTTTAAATCTTTATAGTAACTAATAACATCATTCTTCTCTGATAATTTATTTTCATAATCTTCTTTCATATTTTTTATTATATCTTGGTTATTAGCTTTCATAGTTTCAGTAACTAATTGCAACCTATTAATTTCTTTTTCTTTTAACAATAATTCATTTGATCTCATTTCGTCATTTTCTTTTAATCTTAATAAAGTTTTAGTATCTACTAATTTCAAGTCATTTTTAAGTTTTTCTAGTTCTTTACCAGATTCAGCCATTTGTTGTTCAAAATTCAACTTATATTTAGCCTCTAATAATTTCATTTCATTTTCATTAATACGATTAATATTATTAAGTTTCTCTTCTAATTCATGCCTATATTCCCTATCTTTAATTTGATTTACAATCGATTGATAAACATTTTCATCAATACTAAATACTTCTCCACATTTTGGACATTTTATTTCTTTCATAAATTCACCTTCTTAATTTATTTTATCACAAAAAAAGACTTTTTACTGTCTATTTTTTTTCTATAAACCAAACTTTACTAACATCACATGAATCTGATGATGGTGAAGGGTCTGGCATACTCATTTTTATTAAAACAGGCACTTTAAATGCTGATCCAAAACCAATACAAGTTCCAGGTTGTAATATTCTTAATCTTTTTATTACTTCATTTGTAATATTTGGAACCATTTGTTGTATATATTCAACATCTTTTGGATGTAGCATCTTGAATATTAAGAAATTACTACATTGTGATAAAGATGTTTCAGATAACTCAGAAGGTCTTTGTGAAATTAAACCTAGCATAACACCATATTTTCTTCCTTCTTTTGTAATACGATCAAATATATTATAACCCAACAAATAAGCATCATTATCATTTTGTACATATCTATGTGCTTCTTCTAAAACTATATGAAATGGTAACGAATTTCTTTTGTCTAAATTTTTAGAATATTCAAAAATTAACCTAGAATATATTTTTGTTATTGTTTTTGCTAATCTATCATCGATAGAATTTATATTAAAATTAATAATTTGCGCTTTTCTTCCGTTTTCTGCAGTTACTAAACTTCTAATATATTGCTCTAAAGTAATATAATTTGGATAATCAAAATATTTAGATTCATCACTTTCAACTAAACTATGTAATCTTACTTTCAAAACATTTGCTTCATCAAATATTTTATCACTTTTTAAAACACCTTCAGAAATAAGAGCAAAATCAAAAGCCATTTTTAAATCATTTAAATTAAATTTAAAAGATCCATCTGGCAAATTAAGTTCTAAATTATCAACTAAAAAAGATTCAATAAACGTTGTTAACAATTCCATTTCTCTTATTTTACCCGTATTATCTATCAATAAACATTGTTTTAACGGTCTTGTATATCCAGGTTGATAAACTGGAGTTTCTAAATTTAACTGACTAGTTTTATATGTAGATAAAACCGAAAAAACTTGGTCTCTTATTTGCGCGGGTGGTTTTCCGCTTGATAATATATCAAGAATAGCCCTTGATACTATATCGTTTTTATGCTTTATTACTTGATCCTCTGCTTTACCAAAAATTGTAACTAACTTTAATGCTTTTTCTATTATTGGCAACTGTTTATGGTCAGTAGCACCTAATAAAAGCGCTAAATCATCAACTGACATTAACCACAATGGAATTCTTAATATTTCTGTTTCACTAAATTTTAAATTAGTCGTGTATGTTTTAAAACTTATTTCAGGAGTTTTCTCATGTAACTTACTAAATGCATTATGGTATTCTCCGTATGCATCAAATATTAATATACTAGCTCGATATGGTATCGATTTTTTCTTTTCAAATAAATTTTGAAAAATACGCGCGACTGAACAAGATTTACCTGAACCCGTTGAACCAAATATAGTAAAATGGTTTGAAAAAAATTGATTTACATCTACACCTAACGGAACACCTTCATATATAGGACTTTCACCTAAAAGTAAATGTTTACTCTCAGAATAATTTTCTATACCAATAATCATTGGTATTTTTTCTTTTGAAACCAATTTTACTGCAGCATTAAAAGACGGTTTTTTTACAACACCAAAAACAAATTTTTCGTTTATAATTTCTCCAAGCAAATTAGCCGAAGCAATTCCTTCTTTTATATCCATAATCTCTGCTACATTTATTTTTTGGTCATCTTCCAAAACAACATGTAAATTTAACAGTGATGGAATATTTAATGCTTCATTTAACTTAATAAAAACCACATTTTCTTCTATTGATACTATCTTTCCTAACATATTAATTCCTCCTATTTTATTCTAATAATATTATACCCTATTAACAAATAAAAAAAAAGTTAAATTAAACTTTTTCTTGTATAAACTGATACATTAGGTAAAGTATAAACAACCACTTTTCCTTTTTTAAAAGCTTTTACAAACCCTAGACCTTGTATAACAATATCTTGATTTGGAAAAACATTTAACGTATGCTTTACTAAATTTTCTGGTTTTTCTACTTCTTTATAAAGTCTATTTGTTTTTAATAAAGAAGATATATAAAATGTTAAATTATTATTATCTGCTTCTAAATACACTAAATCTTCTATAGTTATTGTTGAAAAACATCTTAATTGATAAGTTAGCGGTTTTATCCCGTTTTTAGGCATAATTTTTTTTATCATTGAAACATCAACATAGTTTATTATATTGCCATCATCTAATAAACCTGGAGTATCTATTAATGTTAAACTATCACTTACTACAACATTTATTGTATTAAGAGTTGTAGAAGGCAATAACGAAGTTGTTATATCACTTTCATGAACTGAATAATTTTTTATTATTTTATTTATCAATGTTGATTTACCTGCATTAGTAAATCCAACAACATACACATTTTTTGATGTTTGGTGTTTTTTTATTAAACCCATTAGATTATCTAAGTTCAAATTCTTTGTTGTACTTATTAAAATTTTATCTAAATATCCATCAAAATATTCTAGTAGTTTTTTATTATTTACTACTTTAGGTAGAACATCTCTTTTAGTTATAACTAATAAAATATCGTTTTCTAAATATTTTTTAATAATTTCTAAATTAGAACTTATATCAAATATATCAACTATTAATAAAACTAAATCTGTTTTATTAATTTGTTTTAAAATATTTATAAATTCATTATTATCTTTATCAATTACTAAATAATCACCATAATTTTTAATTCTAAAACATCTTTGACATATAGTATCTTCATATATATCATTTGCATATCCTGGTTTATTTTTATCTTCATTTTGTAATACGGCCCCACAGCCTAAACACTTATTCATAATATCTTCCTTTTGTAAACAAATCTTTTTGTCTTAATTTTGCCATAATTTTCTTTTCTCTAAAACGATTTATTTTAGTAACAAACAAATCTTTTTTTGATAAAGGAGTAATCAAAATAGTTGTAATACCAGCCCTGTTGCCACATATTACATCAGTACACATTTGATCCCCTATAAGAGCAACTTCACTTTCTTTATAATTAAATTCTTCTAGTATTTCTATAATTTTATTTGGTCTAGGTTTTCTAGCATTCGCGCAGCAGTCAATATCAAGAGCATCTCTAAATTTTATTGCTCTTACTTTAGGACTATTAGTAACTATGATAATTTTAAACCCCATTTTTTTTAAACTAATTGTAAAGTCAACTAATTTATTTGTAACCTCTTTTTCATTATAAACAACTAATGTATTATCTAGATCAAACAAAATACATTTTATTCCTCTATTTTTTAATTTTTTATAATCTATTTTATAAATACTTTCTTGATACATATCGGGTATATATTTTTCCATACTGCACATCCTTTATTTAAAATATTTTAGCATATAATATCAATATTTACAATAGCTTAACGCATGCTTTGTTACTTTACGATTAATTTAAAATATTTATTATTTTAAAAACAAAAAAAACGCAAAAAAATTGCATTTTTATAATTATTATTTTCATTATTTTATTATTGAATTTGGTATGGAGATGCATATGTCCCATTACCAGTAAAAATTGTAGCAGTTGATACTATTTCTATAACTGGTCGGACACCCAAATTTCCACTTAATTCTCCACCCCAACTATAACTACCATCTTTCAAAACAATAAATATTGATGCATCAATGTTTGAATTTATAGTCCAATAAATATATGGTTCCATACTTTGGCTTTGAGCAGATAACATTTCACCTACACTAATTAATCCAACTTTACCATTGTAAGAATTAGCAGTAGACTCTAAATTTATTTTAAAATCATATATATAAGCAAGTTCATCACCTTTATACCAAGTTGTATCATTCACTAAAGATATTGAACTTCCTAATAATGACGTTGCAAAATCATCTGACGTTATTGTACTAAAAATATTAAGATAACTTTGATTATCGCCAAATGTCCCATCATATATTAATTTAGTGCCATTTTCACTTGTAGAAACTACTCTATATAATTTACTATTTACTAACACATACTCTCCACTTGTTGACTCATCTTTTAAAGTAGTTGATGTTACAATATCTGTTGCTTGATTTAATATATAGCTATTAGTTTCTGAACCATCCCCACCAGTAATAATAGCATCAGATGAGATCGTAATAATTGGTCGAACACCAAATGATGCATAAGCTACATTAACGCTATTAGCAACACCATTGGAATGAATAAATCCAACATATTCATCTCCTGCTAGAGTCATTGTCCAAAAATACTGATCGTTATTTAAATAACTATTTGAACCACCTGCTAAATTATATTCATCTAGTGTAATAGTCCCCACTCTATTATAAATTTGAATTTCAGAACATGTTTGTCTTGAAATTGAAGATGCTGCAGCATTAATCGTGTCAGAACAATAAGCTCCATCTACCATTACCTCTTTTGCTTCATCACTTAAATTTTCATAAAAATAATCTGTAATCCAACTTTCTAGGTAACTATTATTATATGTTGAACTAGTTGTATGGTATGGTATTGCCGTTACATTTTCTTCGGTAATCATTTTAATATTACCATTTGAATCGATACCCATTATTCTATATAAAAATCCATCAAACCATACATAATTTGAGTCTTGTGCACCTGCCAAATAACAACCACCTGAATATGAATAGTTTTTACCCTCTACTTCGTTTGCGCATCCACCATTTGAACCAAAATCTAATAATGGTGTTATATCATCTTTAAAGTTATCTAATGTTTCACCAATTGAACTACCAGTAAGTACAACATCTTCATTATCTGACCCACTATTTCCAGAATCATCTGTACTAGTTCCTACAAAATCCACAGTACATTCTTCCAATGTAGATTCTCCATAAGTTATATCTTCTCCTGGCTTTTTTACATAACAATTACCATTATTATAAAGCACTACTGTTGTATTTCCTGTTGCATCAAATGAAACACTTCCGTTTTCTGGTTCATTGTCCATTTTAAAAATTTCAGATTCTAATAAATTTTCACCTATTAAATCATCTAATTCTCCACTTAGATATGCTTGAGCATATACTTGTTCAGCCGTATCTAACATATTATTAAGTGTAGATATATCTGAAGACTCTTTTGAATCATCTATTATACCCATTACTATTGGTGTTGCTATTGCTGCTATAACAACTAAAATAACTAATACTGCGAGCAATTCTATTAATGTAAATCCTTTTCTCATTCTTACTCCCCTATCCTATATAATTTCATATTATATTAATATTAATTATTTGTCAATATAACAAAAAAACAACTAAAATATTTAATTGTTTTCCAAATAAATTTAAAGTACTTTTGCATTTCTTACGATTAATTGTAAACTATCATATCTTTTTTCTACTTTAGCATTTATTAATAAAATATCATTTTGTTTTATATTAATTTGATTATAAATAGTTGGAAATACCACACAATCTATACTCTCAATTT
>JAWXUI010000039.1:0-9783 GCA_044432805.1 Mycoplasmatota bacterium
ATATTGCAATGCATCTGTCAAAATAGACATTTTAGCACAATATTTTTTGAAATTATCAGGCAAATTATTTGACCATAAAACTGTCATATTTGGTTCTGGTGCACTTCCTAAATTAGTTAACGTATGTAAGAAACGATAAGAAGTTTTTGTAACTAAACTATTCTTTTCATTTAACATACCACCAATTGATTCAGTTACCCATGTTGGATCTCCTGCAAATAATTCATTATACTCAGGAGTTCTTAAATGTCTAATTAATCTTAATTTAATAACAAATTGATCAATTAATTCTTGTGCTTCTACTTCAGTAATTTTACCTTCTAAAATATCTTTTTCTAAATAAATATCTAAGAAAGTAGAAACTCTCCCAAGTGAAGTTGCCGCTCCATTATTTTCTTTTGTACCTGCTAAATAACCAAAGTAAGTGAATTGTACAGCTTCAAACGCTGATTCAGCTTTTTTAGACATATCAATTCCATATTTTAAAGCCATTTCATTTACTTCTTTTAAAGCTTTTATTTGCATCGCTATTTCTTGTCTCAATCTAATACTTTCTTCATCAATTAAAACAAGAGGTTCTAAATCTTTTTGTTTTTCTTCGATTAAGTAATCTATTCCATACAAAGCAATTCTTCTATAATCACCTATGATTCTACCTCTACCATATGCATCTGGCAAACCAGTAATTAAACCATTTTTTCTAGCTTTTAATATATCTTTCGTATATGCTTCAAATACACCATCATTATGTGTTTTAACACCTTTAAAAGTTTTTAATAATTCATCAGTATTATAACCATAAGAAGCAGCAGCTTGTTTTGCCATTCTTACTCCACCAAATGGATTAACTATTCTTTTTAAAGGTTTATCTGTTTGAAGACCAAAAATAACTTCGTTTTCTTTATCGATATAACCAGCTTCAAAACTATTAATACCAGATACCTTTGTTAATTCAACATCTAAAACACCTTTTTTTAATTCTTCTTTTAATAATTCTTCGCATTTTTCCCAAATTGCTTTAGTTTTATTTGTAATCGGTTGTAAAAAAGATTCATCCCCTAAATATTCTGTATAATTTTCTTCTATAAATTTACTTACGTTTATCATATTACCACTCTTATCCTTCTAGTCTATCTAAAAATTCAATTTCATTCCAGATAGTTATATTTAAATTTTTTGCTTTATCTATTTTGCTTCCGGCATTTAAACCAGCTATTAAAACATCAGTTTTTTTACTTATTGAATTTGTTACTTTCCCACCAAATGATTCAATTAATAGAGTTGCTTTTTCTCTATTAACTTCTAAACTTCCAGTTAAAACAAAAATTTTATTTAAAAAATTATTATTAATTTTTATCTCTTTTTCTATAAAGTTAAAATTAAGTCCTAAATTATTTAATTCTTTTAGCATATTTAAATTATCTTCATTTCTAAAATAATTATAAACACTATTTGCTATTTGTTCTCCAATATCTTTTATTTCTAGTAAATCATTGATTTCTTTATTTTTTAAAACTTCAATAGATTTAAAATTAAACGCTAATAAAGAAGCTGTTTTGGCACCGACAAAGCGAATACCAAGTGCAAATAGCAATTTTTCTAATGAATTTGATTTGCTGTTTTCTATTTCTAATAATAAATTATTTATACTTTTTTCTCCAAATCCATCTAGTTCTTTTAAATCTAAAACATGATTTTTCAAATTAAAAATATCAATATAATTTTTTATATACCCCAAATTATAAAATTCTTCAATTATTCTTTCCCCAAGGCCTTCAATATTATAAGCATTTCTACTAACAAAGTGCACTAAAGATTCAATTATTCTAGCTTCACAATTTTCATTCATACAAAAATATGCAACAGTATCTTTTTGTTCTAATAAAGAATTACATATAGGACAATGTGTAGCCATTTTAAACTCTATTTCGTTACCTGTTCTTTTTTCTTTTACAAAACCTGTAACTTCTGGAATAACATCTCCTGCTTTTATTAAAGTTACTGTATCACCTATTTTTAAACCTAATTTATATACATAATCAGCATTATGCAAAGTTGTTTTAGAGATTACCGAGCCCATCAATAAAACAGGTTCTAAAACTGCATTAGGCGTTACTTGTCCAGTTCTTCCTACACTAAATATAATATCTTTTAATTTAGTATTAGCTACCTGTGACTTAAATTTATATGCCGTGGCCCACTTAGGATACTTTACAGTGAAACCTAATTTTTCTTGTTGCTTAAAATCATCTACTTTTATTACTATTCCATCTATTGCAAAATCTATTTTTTCTCTTATTAAAGTTATTTCATCTATATAATCAATAACTTTAAATATATCTTTACATAATCTGTTGTTTTTATTTACATTGAATCCTAATTTACTCAAATAATCAATTGAATCACTATGCTTTAATAAATTATACTTTTTTGGATTGACAATTTGATATAATATACAATCTAAATTTCTAGACGCTGATACTTTACTATCTAACTGTCTTATACTTCCAGCTGCTGCATTTCTTGGATTTGCAAATAAAGGAAGATTATTTTTTTCTTGATTAATATTTAATTGTTCAAAAGATTCATTGCTCATGTATATTTCTCCACGAACTTCAATATCTATTTTTTCTTTTAATACTTTAGGTATTGTTTTTATTGTTAAAACATTATGTGTAATATCTTCTCCGATATTACCATTACCTCTAGTTGCGCCTCTTACTAACTTTCCGTTTTCGTATATAAGAGATACCGATAAACCATCAATTTTATATTCACAATAATAATTAGGTTTTATATTTTCTTTTTTTATTTTTTCATCAAAAGAAATTATTTCTTCATTATTGAAACTATTGCCTAAACTAAGCATAGCTACATTGTGAACAACCTTTTCAAATTGTGATATAACAGTTGTTCCCACATTTTTTGTTGGTGAGTCATCTCTTATTAATTCAGGATATTTTTCTTCTAGTAGTATAAGTTCTTTTAAATAACGATCATATTCTTGGTCACTTATACTAGGATTATCTAAATTATAGTATTCATGTGATGCTACTTTTAAAATTTTTATTAATTCATCTATTCTATCCATGTCATCACGCTCCTTAATTATTATACCAAATTTTAGTTAAAAAAAACATATTTCTATGTTTAACAAATACTTTGATATGTAAATACGTATTGATTAATGTCTTCTTCATATTTTACCCACACACATCCATTCATTTCTTCGTCTGTTACTGGGTCTATTATTGCCTCATTGTTCAAAAATCCAGATTGCTTTAAAAGTGCAACGGTAAGAAACAAGTCTTCGTCAGTATAAAGTGAGACATTAGTTGACATATATAAATATGCACTGTCTTCTATTCTTTCTATCTGTTCTTCTAATAGTTTTTCTTGTGATTGTTTCATTACAGAAGTAATGGAAACCATAGCAATTGTCGATAAAATAGCAAGAATGACTAAAACTGCTAGCAATTCAACTAATGTAAAACCTTTTTTCATGTTATCACCTATCTTAATAGTACATTATTTTTAATAAAACATCAAGAAATAATTATTAAAATTATAATAAAAAAGAATCAAATCACTTTGATACTTTTATGTCCTTTAATAAGTTGCTTTATTCCATGTGGGTGCGCGAAAGCTATAGTTAGAACAGATTTATCTATTCCAACAATTACACCATCTTTAAATATTTCATGATATACTTTTTGACCAAGAGTATAAACTGCATCTTGATCTATATTTTTTTCTTTTTTAAATTTAGTTTCTTTTGTAACAATTTCATCTTTTTCTAATAAACTATCATCTATTTCATTAATAAATCTACTTGGAGGATTATAAGACTCATTTCCAAAAATTAATCTTCTTTTACAATTAGTAATAAATAAATTATTCTTTGCCCTCGTTATAGAAACATAACAAAGTCTTCTTTCCTCTTCTAATTCTGAATCACTATTCATTGAATTTAAATGCGGAAATATACCTTCTTCTAATCCAGCAATAAAAACATTATCAAACTCTAACCCCTTAGACGCATGAACCGTCATTAATGTAATAACATTATCATTGTCTTTATATTCTTCTTTATCTGAAAACAAAGTTATCTCATTTAAAAAATCATCCAAAGAAACAATTCCGTTTTTTTCTTCAAAAGACTTTGTAATTGATTTAAACTCTTCTAAATTTTCTAACCTTGAAATTGATTCTATTGTATCTTCTTTTTCTAACTCTTCCCTAATGCCTGTTTTTATTAAAATAGCATCTATTAATTCTGTTAAAGAAGAAGTTTTACTTAAAATAACCAATTCTTCAATTGTATTTTTAAACAACAACTCTTTTTTTGCATCAATTGCTTCAAATAAACTAATTTGTTTATTTCTTGCGTTGATTGTTATATTTTCTATTGTCTTTAACCCTATACCTCTTTTAGGAACATTTATAACTCTCAATAAACTTATATCATCATCTTGATTATGTATAAGTTTTAAATAACTAATTAAATCTTTAATTTCTTTTCTGTTATAAAAATAAAAACTTCCTACAACTTTATAAGGAATACTATTTCTTAAAATTTCATCTTCTAAAGTTCTTGACTGAGCATTAGTGCGATATAAAACCGCGATTTCTTTTAGAGGAACATTATTTTCAATTAAAGATAAGATTTGGCTAACAATATAACTTGATTCTTCTAATTCATTATAAACTCTTTTATATTTAACCTTTAATCCATCTTCATTTTCAGTCCATAAATTCTTATCTTTTTTATGTTTATTGTTTTTAATAACACTATTGGCTGCATTTATTATATTTTTCGTTGAACGATAATTTTGTTCAAGTAATATAACCAAAGTATTCGGATAATCTTTTTCAAAATTTAATATATTTTTATAATTTGATCCTCGAAAACCATAAATACTTTGATAATCATCTCCAACAACACATATATTTTTATTTTTACTAGATAATAACTGTACTAATTTATATTGAGCTTCATTCGTGTCTTGATATTCATCTACCAATATATATTTATATCTGTCTTGATAAATTTTTAAAATATCTTTATTTTTTTTAAATAAAATATATGGAAGCATTAATAAATCGTCAAAATCAACGGAATTATTTTCTTTTAATCTTTCATTATATCTTCTATAAACTCGTAATACTATTTCTTCAAAATCATTATGAACATAGTTTGAATACATATCTGGAGTCATTAATTCATTTTTAGCCCCACTGATTTTAGAACGAATTGCCTTTGGATTATAAATTTTAGGATCTAAATTAAATTCTTTTAATATTTTTTTTATAGTTGATAAAGAATCATCACTATCAATTATAGTAAAATTTGCTTTTTTATCTAAATATTGATAATTTTCTTTTATTATTAAAAGACCTAATGAATGGAAAGTTGAAATTTGTATTTGATTTGTTAAATTATTTAAAAGAGAAAAAACACGTGTACGCATTTCTTTTGCCGCTTTATTTGTAAAAGTAATCGCTAAAATATTTTTAGGACTAATACCTATTTCACTTATTAAATATGCAATTCTTGTCGTTAAAACCCTAGTTTTTCCACTCCCCGCACCTGCTAAAACTAAAAGTGGACCATCTACATGTTTTACCGCTTCTAGTTGTTTGTTATTTAATGTTTGTAAATCCATATAAACCACTCTTTTCTATAACCAATTATACTTTTGTTTCTTTTTATAGTCAACTAAATCACTCTTTAAAAAAAAAAGAATATACTAATTTTGAAAGGATGATTGATTTGAAAAAATATTTAACTATATTTTGTTTAATAACACTTGGAATTATGACCTTTTTAGCGTTCTTACCAGAAAAAGAAGAATCAGACTTAACAAAAATAAATGTTGCCGAAGTTGCGCATAGTATTTTTTATGCACCTCAGTATGCAGCTGATGCTTTAGGTTATTTTGAAGAAGAAGGCTTAGATGTTGAATTTATTTTAACTTCAGGCGCTGATGCTGTAAGTGCAGCCGTGTTATCTGGAGATATTGAAATAGGATTTGCAGGAAGTGAGTCTACTATTTATATTTATAATGGTGGTGAAGAAGATTATTTAGTTAGTTTTGCTGGATTGACTAAAAGAGATGGAAGCTTTATTGTTTCAAGAGAATATATAGAAGATTTTACATTAGATGATTTAATTGATAGTCACGTAATTGCTGGACGCGTTGGAGGTATGCCAGTTATGACATTTGAATATACTTTATCTGAATATGGAATTGATTCTACTAATGATTTATATGTTGATACAAGTATAGATTTTGCTTCAATGGCTGGGGCTTTTATTAGTGGAACTGGAGATTTTGTTAATTTATTTGAACCACAAGCTACATTAGTTGAAAGTCAAGGATTTGGATATGTAGTTGCTTCTCTAGGTGAACTTGGTGGAGTTGTTCCATATACTTCTTATAACGCTAAAAAAAGTTATATTGAAGATAACCCTGAAGTAATAGAAGGTTTTAGCAATGCGATTCAAAAAGGAATCGACTTTGTTTTAGAAAACAATTCTGAAGATATTGCAGACATTATTATTGATTATTTTCCTGATACATCATTAAGTGATTTAGTAAGTATTATTGATAGATATAAAGAAGCTGATTCTTGGTTTGATACAACTTATATCACAGAAGAAGACTTTAATCTTGTTCAAGATATAATGATTAATTCCGGAGAATTAGAAGAATATGTTGACTATTCTAAATTAGTAACAACAGAGTTTGCAAATTAAGACTTATTAAGTCTTTTTTATTGACTTTTTTTTAATAATTTTATAATATATCACTCACAGGTGATAACTATGGATTTTATTAAAAATGGAATTAATTATCCAAACATAAGAAGATGTAAAAATATTCTTTTTAAAAAAACTACCCTTTGCAAAGAATCTTGGCAATATATAAAAAAACAAAATTTTAGTTTTGTTGTAAATCCTATAACAATAGAAGAACAAATTATAACTCTTCCATATTTAAGTGATCATCAAAGTTTATATGATTCAAAAAGAGATTTTAGCACTAAAGCAATCTATATATTATTAATAAGACAATTAAAATATTTAATATCATTACATAAAAAAGGAATAATTCATGGAGATATCTTTTCTTTAAATATAATGGTTGATGAAGTATTAAATTTAAAATTAATTGATTTTGATTATTCAATAGTAAAAGGTAAAATACCCGAAGAAAACATATATTTCTATGATGAAATAAGTAATGAAGAAAAAATTGAATTAACTAAAAAAAACGATATAAAAGATACTCTTTTAACTTATTTATATTTCTTAGCTAATAATTCTTTTAGTGATGACATAGTTGATTTTATAGACTTTAAAGCATTGCAAATAGATGAAAATTTAAAAAACAAATTAAAGTTATTTTTTGAAAAAGGTATTTTGCCTGATGACTATTTTACCTCTGATTTTGTTATTTTATTAGAAAAAAGTTAAATATTTTATTAATTACACATAAAACATTTTAATTTATGATATACTTATTAAGTAACTATAAAGGAGAAAAAAATGTTAGAATTAAAGAAGATAAAAAAAACTTATACAACTAATGACTTCAAACAAACAGCACTTAACGAAGTAAGTTTAAAGTTTAGAAAAAATGAATTTGTATCGATCTTAGGGCCTTCTGGAAGTGGTAAAACAACATTATTAAATATTATAGGTGGACTTGATAGATATGATTCTGGAAATTTAATTATAAATAACAGCGAAACTAAAGATTTCAAAGACCAAGATTGGGATAGTTATAGAAATAACTGCGTTGGTTTTATATTTCAAAGTTATAATTTAATTTCACATATTTCAGTTTTACAAAACGTTGAACTTGGTATGACATTAAGTGGAATATCTAAATCAAAAAGAGAAAAAAAAGCACTTAAAGTTTTAGACAAAGTTGGTCTAAAAGATCATGCTTATAAAAAACCTCATCAATTATCTGGCGGACAAATGCAAAGAGTTGCAATAGCAAGAGCCTTAGCAAATGACCCGGAAATAATATTAGCAGATGAACCAACCGGAGCACTTGACTCAAAAACTAGTGTTCAAATTATGGAACTAATAAAAGAAATAGCAAAAGATAAATTAGTAATTATGGTAACACATAATCCTGATTTAGCTAATGAGTATTCTAATCGTGTTGTTGAAATGCGTGATGGAGAAATTATAAATGATACAAATCCAGTAACAAAAGATAAGGAAAAAGATAAATATAAAATTAAAAAAACAGCTATGACTTTCTTAACGGCACTTGGATTATCATTTAACAATATCAAAACAAAAAAAGGAAGAACTTTACTTACTGCCTTTGCTTCTAGTATCGGTATTATAGGTATAGCACTTATTTTATCTCTATCAAATGGATTTGATATACAAATAGATGAATTTGAACGTTCTACGCTATCATCTCTTCCAATAATGATTATGGAGCAATCTATGTCTATGGAAGATATATCAGCATTTAAAGACAGCGACTTAGAAAGTTTCCCTGATGAAGAAGTAGTATATCCACAAGATACTATAATTGAAAGTATAGTTCATGTTAATGATATAAATGATGAATATATTGATTATATCGAATCTACTGATTCAGAGTTATTAAACGGTGTATCTTATACATCATATACAAGTTTAAATCTAATATATCATAATGAAACTTATCAAAATGTAACATCTAACAGTATTACTGTAATGCCATTTATGTTTGATGGAAGTACTAGTGGATTTATCACTGATAATTTTGAAGTTCTTTCTGGTAACTTACCTAATAACATGAACGAAATAGTATTAGTATTAGATAATACCAATAGTGTTAGTGCTGATTTATTAGAAATATTAGGACTTGAAACTGACACAGAAATTGATTTTGAAGATATAATTGGAACAACTTTTAAATCTGTTCCAAATGATTTATATTATATGCAACTTGGTAATTTCTTTATACCAAATCAAGATTTATCATCAATTTATGACAATGAAGAAAATATAACTTTAGAAGTAGTTGGAATTATAAGAGGAGTTGAAGGAAGTGAATCACTAACTAATACATCTTCTATTATATATACTAATGAATTAGTTGAATATTTCATTGAAACAAACAAAGAATCCGCTATTGTAACAGCACAATTAACTGCCGACTACAATGTTTTAGGTGGTGGATCATTTGATGAAATGACAACAAAAGATTTAATGCTATCTTATTTAGGTGAAAATAGCACACCATTTATGATTCAATTATTCCCTCGTGATTTTGATACAAAAGATGAATTAATTGAATACTTAGATGCCTATAATGAAGGAAAAGATGATGAGGAACAAGTAGTATATACTGATATGGCTTCAATGATTTCTTCTATGTCTTCTAACATTATGGATGCTATTACAATTGTATTAATCGCATTCTCTGCTATTAGTTTAGTTGTATCAAGTATAATGATTGGAATTATAACTTATATATCTGTATTAGAAAGAACTAAAGAAATTGGTGTTTTAAGAAGTTTAGGTGCTCGTAAAAAAGACATTACACGTGTATTTAATGCTGAAACATTAATTATTGGATTTACTTCCGGTGCATTAGGATTAATAATTACAAGATTAATAATATTCCCAGTTAATGTTATTATTTATAATTTAACTGATTTAAAAAATGTTGCGGTTTTAGACCCAATTCATGCTCTTTGTTTATTAGCAATAAGTATGATTTTAACAGTACTTGGTGGATTTATACCTGCTAAAATGGCAAG
>JAWXUI010000040.1:0-9774 GCA_044432805.1 Mycoplasmatota bacterium
ATTAAAAAAAGATTTTACTGTGCTTATGTGTTGTGAAATACTTTTTTTAGATAAATTCTTATTATATAAATAAATTACATATTGTCTTAATTCAAGATAAGTTATTTTTTTATAATTTATATGCTCTTTTTTTAAAAACAAAGAAAAAACTTCTAAATTAAATTTATATGTATCAACTGTTTTTAATGAATAATTTTTTTCTGTTTCTAAATGCATTAAAAATTTATCAATTAATTTTTCCATTTTTCCTCCTATGAAAAAAGAGTTAACTACTCTTCTGTCGGTATAAATGTTCCAGGTAAAGGAGCCAATCTTTTTTGTTTTCCTAAATTTTCTTGTTCATCGATTATTTCTTCCATAGATATTTGTCCTGGATATTCTAAAGGATTATTTTGTGTTGTATTTAAATCAATAAAAGTGATTTCTTCTAATTGTTCATCAGTTGTTAATATTTGTGGAACTTCTTGCTCAATTGGAACTTCTGGTCTGTCAAATCCATCAGTATGTGAATATGGATTCCTATCCGGATCAAACATTTTATTTGTTTCAACATCCATTATTTTAGGATTTGGTGTAGGATTTCCTAATAATTCATTTAACGGCTCTAATTTTGGTTTATTATCTAATGTTTTTATTTTTATAAAGCCATTTTGTCGATGCTGTAATTCAGCAATTGCAATATCCCTAACTTGACGATATTTTTCTGATAGCAAATTAACAATTTGATAAAACATATTCTCTACTTTTTCTTTTTGTGCTTGTTTTTCAGGATCCATTGAATCCATAGATTTTAAAATTTCTCTTTCAGTTGGATAATTTAATATTAAAGTTGCCAAAGGGATTTTTTTATCAGTAGGAATTTTAGTTTGATCATATAAAACATCCTCAGCTGTTAGTCGAGTCCTTAGTGTTAATTCTGACATATAATTTTGTAATAAATTAGTTGTAAATTCATCTATATTTGAATTAATTTGGTTTCTTTCAACTCTACATTCCACTTTATCTCTTGCAGCATAAAAAGCTATCCACTGATTATCACTAAAAATAACTGGTCTAAAAGAAAAAGTAGTAACACCTTTTCTTGGATAAGGTTGCGTACATTTAATAAGTAACACATCAACCATAATTTTCTTATCCATTAAATCATTCGCTTTACAAAACTCAATCAAAGAATCACTATCTTCAAAATGAGTCGTGAAAAGATCGATATTAGACAATTGTGTTTTTTCTTTTAATTCAAAACATGGAACTTTAATAACTTCTTCTCCAGTCATTCCATTTTTACTATATTTTGCTACTAAAGAATAAATATTTTTTGCTTTTTTAGTCGGCATCATATCACCCCTGTTATTTATCATATATCCATTATACTATAATTTTTTGTTTTTTAAAACTATTTATAAAAAAAAGAACTATTTGTTCTTACATTCAGGACAATATAGTTCATCTTTTTTATTTTTTAACATTACACCATTACATGTTTCGCATTTATTTTCTGTTGGTATATCCCAATAAGCTGTTTTACATTTTGGATAATTGTTACATCCATAAAAAATCTTACCTTTTCTACTTTGCTTTTCAACTATCTTTCCTTCACAATTAGGACAATCAATAATTTCTTTTTCTTCTCTTTTTTCTTGTTTTATATATTTACATTCTGGGAAATTAGAGCAAGCTTCAAATTCACCATATCTTCCTTTTCTTATAACTAGTGGACTATTACAATTTGGACATAGTTCTCCTGTTTCAATTAAAGGTTTCTTTTCCATTTCTCCAAATGCTTTTTCAACTGCTGGTTCAAATTCATCATAAAATGCTTTTAATATTTCGTACCAAACAGCATCACCTACAGATATTTTATCTAAGTCATTTTCCATATTTGCTGTATATTCAACATTTATTATATGGTTAAAATAAACTTGTAATTTATCAGTTATTTCAATACCTATATCTGTTGGATTGAATTTTTTATCAAGCAATAAGACATAACCTCTTTTTTTAATAACATCAACAATTGATGCATATGTAGATGGTCGTCCAATTCCAAGTTCCTCTAATTCTTTTATTAATTTTGCTTCAGTATAACGCGCTGGTGGTTGAGTGAAGTGTTGTTTTTTAATAACTTCATCAGTTGTTATAACATTGGTATTATAGTTTTTAAAGTCCGGCAAAACAAATTCTTTAGTGTCTTCGTATTCTTTATATGCTTTTAAATAACCATCAAATGTAATAATTTGACCAGTTGCTTTAAATTTATAATTATTATTATCTAAAATTACTTGTGTGTTATTAGTTTTAGCATCACTCATTAAAGACGCTAAAGTTCTAAAATAAATAAGTTTATATAACCTATATTCATCATCTGATAAAAATTGTTTTATTGATAATGGTTCTTTTAATATGCTAGTTGGTCTTATAGCTTCATGAGCATCTTGAACATTTTCTTTTTTCTTAGCACTTTTTACATACCCTATATATTCTTTACCGTAATTAGTTTTAATATATTTTAACGTTTCTCCAACAAATACTTCTGATAATCTAATAGAATCAGTACGCATATAAGTAATAAGTCCGACAGTTTCATTAGATAATTCAATACCTTCATATAGTTTTTGTGCGACTTGCATTGTTTTTCTAGCTGAAAAACCTAATTTAGAACTTGCTTCTTGTTGAAGTGTTGATGTTGTAAACGGAAATTTAGATTTTTTATTTTTACTTTTCGATTCAACATTTTCAATTTTATAAACATTAGATAACGAATTATAAATTTCATTTGCTTTTATTTCATTAGATATTTCTATATCCTTATTGTTATATTTAAATAAATCAGCTTCAAATGATTCAAAAACAGAAGTTATTGTCCAATATTCTTCACTATTAAATGCTTCTATTTCTCGTTCTTTTTCTACAATTAATTTTAAAGCAACACTTTGCACTCTTCCTGCTGAACTACCGCTTGTTTTAGCTTGCATTAGCTTTGATAATCTAAATCCGATAATTCTATCTAATATTCTTCTTGTTTCTTGGGAATTAACTAAATCTTGATCTATTTTTCTTGTATGATCAAATGCATTTATAACTGCATCTTTTGTTATTTCATTAAACACGACTCTTTCATAATTTGATTCATTTAGTTTAAGTGCGTCATATAAGTGCCAAGATATAGCTTCCCCTTCTCTATCGGGGTCGGTTGCTAGATAAACAAAATCAGAATTTTTTACATCTTTTATCAATGCGTCAACATCTTTTTTCTTACCTTTTATCGTCGTGTATTTAGGTTTAAAATTATCTTCTAAATCTACACCTAAACCAAATTTACCAGATTTTGATAAATCTCTGATGTGTCCTTTTGAAGAAACAACTTTAAAATCTTTACCTAAATATTTTTCTATTGTTTTTGATTTGCTTGGTGATTCCACTATTACCAAATTTTTTGCCATTAGATTACCTCTTTCATCAATAATAAGTTATACATTAAAATATTTCGTTTGTCAAATTATTATACCATTAAATTATTACTTTTCCTTTTAAAATTTAATTTTTTTTGTCTATGTGATATAATATATATATCTTGAGGTGAAATTTATGAGAATAGAAGAGATTAGTGAAGATAAATTTAATGAATTTTGTAATGGCTTTGAAGAAAAGTCTATTTATCAGACTTCTGCATATGCTCATGTAATGCAAAATCAGAAATTCAATTATTTTTACATTGGATTTTACAATGATTATAAGCTAATTGGAGCCTCTCTTATATTTAGAAATAAAAGTTTAGCGTTCGCGCCTAGAGGGTTTTTAATTGATTATTCAATACCTTCGTTTAACAAATATATTTTAATGTTAAAGAAATTTTTAGATAAAAAAAATATATCAAAAGTTATCTTTTCACCAATGATAACAAAAAGTTTTAATAATGAAGATATAAATTCAAATTATAAAGAGTTATATAATAAATTAAATTTAAATACATGTAAACACTTAGGTTATAATAATAATTTTGAAACAATCAAGCCTAGATTTGAAGCAGTTTTAAATATTGATAAAGATTTTAATGAACTGTTTAATAATATTAAAAAAGAATATCGCACGAAGATAAGAAAAGCCGATAAATTAGGGATAAAAGTTTATAAAGGTGATATTGATACTTTAGATGTTATGTATGAACAAATTAAGCATAAATACCCGAGAGAGGAAAATTATTTTAAAGATTGTTTTGAATATTTTACTGATTCTCAAATGTATTATACCGTTTTAGATCCAAGTGAATATTTAAATATCGCTAAAAAGAATTTTGAAAAACAAGATGAAATATGTTATAAAATAAATGAATCTATTTTAAATCCAAATAAAAAGAACAGTAAACTTCTTATTCAAAAGAAAATGGTTAATGATAATTTATTAAATATTTATAAAAAAGAATTAGCTAAAGCTATTGATTTAAATAAAAAATATAAAGATAATATTATTACCTCTACAGCATACTGCATAGTACTAGGTGACACAGTATATTTATTTATGGATGGTTATAATAAAGAGTTTAAAAATTATAATTCTAAACATTTACTAATTTGGAAATTAATCGAAAGATTTTCTCAACTTGGATATAAAAAATTTAATTTTGGCGGAATCACTAATCCTGAAAACCATGATAAAAAATATAATGGTTTAAATAATTTCAAATTAAATTTTGGATGTGATGTCATTGAATATATTGGTGATTTTGAGATAACTTGCAATAATTTAAAGTTTGTTATTAATAATCCCAACAATGCATTTGATATTCTAAAAAAGTAACTTAATGTTATTTTTTTTATAATTATAAAAAAAAAGATAGAATCTCTATCTTTTTATTTTTATTTAATAATTTCAGAAATGTTTCCTGAACCAACTGTTCTTCCACCTTCACGAATTGAGAATTTAGTTCCGTTTTCGATAGCGATTGGAGAGATTAATTCAACTGTCATTTCAACATTATCTCCAGGCATAACCATTTCTACACCTTCTGGTAATTTAACTTCACCAGTAACGTCTGTTGTTCTGAAATAGAATTGTGGACGGTAGTTTGTAAAGAATGGAGTATGTCTTCCACCTTCTTCTTTAGATAAAACATAAACTTGTGCTTTAAATACAGTATGAGGTGTAACTGAAGCTGGTTTAGCTAATACTTGACCACGTTCAACTTCTTCACGAGAAATACCACGTAATAAAATACCTGCATTATCTCCACATTCAGCGTAATCTAATTGTTTTCTGAACATTTCGATACCAGTAACTACTGCTTTTTTAGTATCTTTTAATCCGATGATTTCAACTTCGTCATTTAATTTTAATTGACCTCTTTCAACACGTCCTGTAACAACTGTTCCACGACCTGTGATTGTGAATACATCTTCAACTGGCATTAAGAATGGTTTGTCAACATCTCTAGCTGGAGTTTCGATCCATGAGTCAACAGCATCCATTAATTCCATAATTTTTTCTTCGTATGCAGCATCACCTTCTAATGCTTTTAATGCTGAACCTTGAATTACTGGAGTGTTATCTCCGTCAAAACCGTATTCGCTTAATAATTCACGAATTTCCATTTCAACTAATTCGATTAATTCTGCGTCATCAACCATGTCACATTTGTTCATGAAGATAACCATACGAGGTACACCAACTTGACGAGCAAGTAAGATATGTTCTCTTGTTTGAGCCATTGGCCCATCAGTTGCAGCAATAACTAAGATTGCTCCATCCATTTGTGCAGCACCTGTGATCATGTTTTTTACATAGTCAGCATGTCCTGGACAGTCAACGTGAGCATAGTGTCTAGTTTCAGTTTGATACTCAACGTGTGAAGTATTAATTGTAATACCTCTTTCTCTTTCTTCTGGTGCTTTATCGATATTTGCATAATCTACAAAATCAGCAAAACCTTTTTTACTTAGAACATTAGTAATAGCAGCTGTTAAAGTTGTTTTACCATGGTCTACGTGTCCAATTGTACCGATGTTAACATGCGGTTTTGAACGATCAAATTTTTCTTTTGCCATAAATTTTTCCTCCTTATTTATTTACATATTTAATTTTATATCAACTAGGGAAAAATATCAAGTATTTTTCCTAGTTTCCACCATTTTTTTTGATTATAGTTTCTGATATGTTTCTTGGTACTTCTTCGTAGTGATCAAATACCATTGTAAAGTTACCTCTACCTTGTGTATTTGAACGTAATGAAGTTGCATATCCAAACATTTCAGCTAAAGGAACTGATGCATCTATTTGTAGTGCATTTCCTCTTGATTCTTGACCTAAAGGACGTCCACGACGAGATGTAATATCTCCCATAACATTTCCTAAGTATTCATCTGGTACAATTACTTGTACTTTCATGATTGGTTCAAGTAATACTGGTTTACATTTGTTTTTAGCTTCTTTAAGTGCGAATGATGCCGCAATTTTAAATGCCATTTCATTTGAGTCTACATCATGGTATGAACCATCAAATAATGTAGCTTTAACATCTACCATTGGGAATCCTGCTAACACACCAGTTTTAAGTGAATCTTGTAAACCTTTGTCTGTAACTGGGATATATTCACGAGGAACTACTCCACCTACAACAGCGTCAACAAATTCATATCCTTTTTCTGGATTTGGTTCAAATTTAATCCAAACATGCCCATATTGTCCACGTCCACCAGATTGTTTAACATATTTACCTTCACATTCAGCTGTTTGTGTAATTGTTTCTCTGTATGATACTTGTGGTTGACCAATATTTGCTTCTACATTAAATTCTCTTCTCATTCTATCAACGATAATGTCTAAGTGTAATTCACCCATACCAGCGATGATAGTTTGACCAGTTTCATGATCAGTTGATGCTCTAAAAGTTGGATCTTCTTCAGATAATTTTTGTAATGCTATACTCATTTTATCTTGGTCACCTTTTGATTTAGGTTCAACAGCTAATTGAATAACTGGTTCTGGAAATTCCATTGATTCTAAGATACAAGATCTTTTTTCTTCACATAGAGTGTCTCCAGTTGTTGTGTTTTTTAATCCTACTGCTGCTGCTATGTCCCCTGCAAAAACTTCTGAAATTTCTGTACGAGTGTTAGCGTGCATTTGTAAGATACGTCCAACTCTTTCTTTTACATTCTTTGTTGCATTTAAAACATAAGAACCACCTGATAATCTACCAGAGTATACTCTAAAGAAAGTAAGTTTTCCTACGAATGGGTCTGTCATTACTTTAAATGCTAATGCTGCGAAAGGTTCATCATCATTTGCATGTCTTTCAATTTCATTTCCATCCATGTCTGTTCCTTTTACTGATTCGATATCAATTGGAGATGGTAAATAATCAATAACTGCATCTAAAAGTAATTTAACTCCTGTATTTCCAAGAGCATCTGAACATAATACTGGGAAGAATTCAACTGCTAAAGTACCTTTTCTAATAGCACTTTTAATTTCTTCTACACTAAGTTCATTACCTTCTAAATATTTATTCATTAATTCATCATCGTATTCTAATACTGATTCAATTAAGTCATTTCTTTTTTCTTCAACTAAGTCAACTAGTTCAGAAGGAATATCAATAATTGTTGCTTCTTCTTCTGCTTTACCATCATAGTGATATGCTGTTTTTGTTACTAAGTCGATTATTCCATCATATTCATCTGCTGATCCAATAGGCCATTGGATAGGTTTTGCGTTTACTCCTAATCTTGAATCGATAGTAGTTAAACTATATGCAAAATCTGCTCCCATTTTCCCCATTTTATTACAACAAATCATTCTTGGAACTTTAAATTCAGTAGCTTGACGCCAAACTGTTTCAGTTTGAGGTTCAACTCCTGCTTGTGCATCTAATAGTGCAACTGCACCATCAAGTACACGTAGTGATCTAGATACTTCAACTGTAAAGTCTACGTGCCCTGGAGTGTCGATTATATTTAATCTATTTTTCTTCCAGAAAGCTGTAGTTGCTGCTGAAGTAATAGTAATCCCACGTTCTTGTTCTTGAGCCATCCAGTCCATTTGAGAAGCACCATCATGTGTTTCACCAATTTTATGGATTTTTCCTGTATGGTATAAAATTCTTTCAGTCGTTGTTGTTTTACCAGCATCGATATGAGCCATTATACCAAAGTTACGTGTGTTTTCTAAACTATATTCACGAGCCATATTATTTTTCCTTTCTTACCAACGGTAATGTGCGAATGCTTTGTTAGCTTCTGCCATACGGTGTGTATCTTCACGTTTTTTAATAGAACCACCAGTTCCATTAGCTGCGTCAATAATTTCGTTAGCTAAGTTTTCAGCCATTGAATGTCCGCCTCTTAAACGAGAATAATTAACTAACCAACGTAGTCCTAAAGCTTGACTTCTGTCTGCTCTTACTTCGATTGGTACTTGATAGTTAGCTCCACCTACACGGCGTGATTTAACTTCAAGTGCTGGTTTAATATTTTCCATTGCTTTTTCAAATACTTCATTTGGATCTTGTCCAGTTTTTTCTTTGATAATATCAAACGCTTTATATATGATTGTTTGAGATGTTCCTTTTTTACCATCTAACATAACTCTATTAATTAATTTTGTAACTAATTTAGAATTATACATTGGATCTGCTAAAACATCTCTTTTTACTGCACGTCTTTTACGCATAATAATTTTCCTCCCTTCAATTTATATTATTTTTTTTCTTTTGGTTTTTTTGAACCGTATTTTGAACGACCTTGACGACGTTTTTCAATACCTGCAGTATCTAATGTACCACGAACTATATGATAACGAACACCGATTAAGTCTTTAACACGTCCACCACGTAGTAATACTACACTATGTTCTTGTAAGTTGTGACCTTCTCCTGGAATATAAGCTGTTACTTCCATTCCGTTTGACAATCTAACACGAGCAAATTTTCTTAATGCTGAGTTAGGTTTTTTTGGTGTCATTGTTCCTACACGAGTACATACTCCACGTTTTTGTGGCGATTTAGTTTTAGTTTGAACTTTATCTTTGCTGTTTAAACCAATATTTAATACTGGTGATTTACTTTTTGTTTTTTTACTAGTTCTTCTTTTTCTAACTAATTGATTAATTGTTGGCATAGTTTCTTTCTCCCTTCCACTCCACACACCCAGGTGTTTCGTAATTGTCATTAATATAAGATTTACAATAGTAAACCCTTAATTAAATTCCTTAATAATATATCAAATTTATTATATGTTTGTCAACTGGTTTTATTCAATTTTAAATAAAAAAATAATTTTTTATAAATAAACTTTGTATAGTTTAGAAACATTATAAAATAATAGTAATTACAGATAAATTATTAAATAATTAAAAACATATTATTATAAATAAAAAAACGAATATATTTCGTTTTTTAAGCTTCAAAAGTATAGAATAATTCATAATCAAGTGTGTAATATTCTATATTTCCATTATTCTTTTCCATTTCTATATAGGCACTGTGTTGATAAAAATCAGCAAGATCACCATATATTATTTCATCTTTTTCGTTAATTATATATTCCCCATTGGCATCTTCTACATGATATAGACCATTATCAAGTGACACGATAGAGTAATAATTTCTTGATACAACGTCACCTTGATCGTCAATTAAATAGGAATCTAGTTTATCATCTGTATTTTTTATATATGCTATAATCAAATTATTAGTGGTTGGTGTTAAAGAATCAAAAGTATAAACTAATTCCTCACCATCTAATGAAAATAATTTATAAATACATTCACTTGAGTAAGAAC
>JAWXUI010000041.1:0-9227 GCA_044432805.1 Mycoplasmatota bacterium
CTTTTAAACATGCCATGCTTATTCCTAAAATAGCATTAGCGCCATATTTACTTTTATTATCAGTTCCATCTAATTTTATTAATAAATTATCAATACCTTTTTGATCTATTACATCTAATCCAATAAGTTTTGATTTTAACAAATTAACATTTTCAACGGCATTTAAAACACCTTTACCTAAATATCTAGAATCATTATCTCTTAATTCTAAAGCTTCTCTTGAACCAGTTGACGCTCCTGATGGTACAGCTGCTCTTCCTAGTGTTCCGTCTTTTAATATAACATCTACTTCAACAGTAGGATTTCCTCTAGAATCTAATATTTCTCTTACTCTTATATCTTTTATAATTGATTTTTTAAACATATTTTCACTCTCCTATAATCATTATACAATTAAATAAAAAAAAAAGAAATATTGAATTTCCTTTTAATAATTTATTATGTAAAGTTTTAAATAATTTCATCTTTTATATTTGCATTATTTAGCTTATCAATTAAAATATCTATTTCTTCTAAATTATTATAGAAATAAAAACTAATGCGACAAGTATTCTTTATATTTAAATCATCTTTTAAAATTTTAGCACAGTGGTTACCTGCTCTTACACATATATTAAACTTATTTAAATAAATCGCTAAATCCTGTGAAAAAATATCCTTATAGTTAAATGAGATAATTCCAGACTCACTAAACTCATTATAAATTATAATATTATCAATTAATTTTAATTTTGATAAAGCATAACTTCTAAGTATTGTTTCATATCTTCTAATATTGTCTATTCCAATATTATCTAAATATTTTAAAACTGCACCAAAGCCAATAACTCCAGCTATATTCGGAGTCCCTGCTTCTAAACAATGAGGAACTTCATTATAAACTTTTGTTCCATCAGTTTCAAAACTTGCATTCATTCCTCCACCAACAATTACTGGTATTACTTTAGTTAAATCTTTAGCATACAATACTCCAACACCAGTTGGTCCACACATTTTATGAGCTGAAAAGGCTAAAAAATCAATATCTAAATCTTGCACATCAGTTTTTAAATGCGCTACACTTTGAGCACCATCTACTAATACTTCTATATTTTTTTCATGAGCAAATGCCGTTATTTCTTTTATCGGCCTTATATCACCTACTACATTTGTTATATGCGCTAAAGAAATCACTTTTGTTTTATTACTAATTGCTTTTTTTATATTATCTAAAGTTACTTTTAAATTTTCATCTAGTTTAACAAAAACTATTTTTATTCCTATTTTGTCAACTAACTCATACCAAGGTAATATATTAGAAGCATGCTCACTTATTGACAAAATTACTTCATCTTCTTTTTTTAAACAATTCATATAATGACCTAAAATAATTTTGTTAATTGAATCAGTAGTGCCACTTGTAAACGCTATTTGTTTTGTACTTGAAGCATTTATAAATCTTTTTACTTCTTCTCTAGTATCCTCGTAATTACAATCTACTTTCATACTAAAATCATAATCACCTCTATGAGCGTTTGCCGTATAATTTGAATAATAGTCACTTATCGATTCTACTAACACTTTTGGTTTTTGTGTTGTTGCTCCATTATCAAAATAAATAACATCATTATTAAATATATTAAAATCTTCTCTATGCATAAATTCACCTCCTATATTAAAGTATTCCAAATTTATTTTTTCTTCTATATTGAATAACTAGAAGTATTGATATAATTTTAACATATTTTTTGTATATTTAAAATAAATATATACATTATAAAATAGAATATTCGCAGATATTCACAAAAAAGGTTTTCCTTTTTTTTTATTTATTATATAATTTTATTAGGTGATTATATGGATTGTTTATTTTGTAAAATTGTTAATAAAGAAATAGAAAGTAATATTATCTATGAAAATGATTTGTTTTTAGTGTTTTTAGATGCTTTCCCTGATGCTGTTGGTCATATGCTAATTATTCCAAAAAAACATATTAAAGATATAAGTGAAATGGATAAAGAAACATTTTCCAATATGTTAGAAGTAATTAATAAAATGAAAGTTTTATTAGAAGAAAAGTTAAATATCGACGGTCTTACTTTAATACAAAACAATGGAATAGCACAAGAAATAATGCATTTTCATTTACATTTGAAACCAAGTTATAAAAAAGAAATTAATTTATCAATAAAAGAAGTTTATAGCATTTTAAAAGAAACAAATTAATGTTTCTTTTTATTTTACAAAACTAATTTCATTAAGAGGATATATTCTTAAACTTACGGTTCCTAAAATATCTTCTTCTTTTATAAATCCTATTGTTCTACTATCTGTTGAATTATCTCTATTATCCCCCATAACAAAATAATAACCATCTGGTATTACATTAAAACCTAATTGTGTTATATCAAAATCTAGTGTTACATCAGTTATAAAGTTTTCTTCAACTAATTCGTTGTTTATATATAAATCACCATCAACATATTTAACATGGTCCCCAGAAAAACCAATAATTCTTTTTACTAATAAAGAATTATTATATTCTAATACAACAACATCAAATAAATCATAGCCAAAATTAAGTTTGTTTAAAATTAATACATCACCATCATATAAAGTTTCGGTCATTGATGAACCTTTTACAACAACTGGTGTCACTACAAATGAACGAATGATAATTACTGAAAGTATAATTATTATATAACTTATAATTTCTTTTTTCATATAACCCTCTTTAGCAAAAATAAGGCTATTAGCCTTATTAGTTTCTTTCTTTGATTTTTGGTTTTTTAGTCATGCTTCTAACATATCCTAATTTAGCTTGTCTAACTTTACCTTTTCTTACTACTGTTATAGAATCAATAACAGGTGTATTTAATGGGAAAGTTCTTTCAACTCCAACACCACCAGAAATTTTTCTTACTATGAAATTTCTTCCAATTCCAGAACCTTGAATAGCCATTACTAGCCCTTCGAAGTTTTGAACTCTTTCTCTTTCTTTTGTTCCAGTTTTTTCTTTGATTTTAACACCAACAATAATAGTGTCTCCAACTTGGAATTCAGGAAGATCTGTTCTGATTTGGTTTTCTGTGATTTTTTGTAATAAATTCATAAGTCACTCCTTTTCTAATTAATACTGGTCATTATCAATAATATAAGCGGACCAACTAAGACATTATAACATATAGTTTATATAATTGTAAACATTTTTTATCTGCTTCTTTTATGTTCCATTTCAAATTCTTCTTCGTAATCTAAATATTCATCATAAAACGTTTCTTCATAAACAGGTTCTTTGATAACTTCTTCATATTCTTTTTCAAAAACTCGACTTTGCAAAAACATTTTAGCTTTTAATTCATGTTCTAAAAGTTCTATTTTTTTAATTAATAATTCTATATATTTTTCTTCTAAATAAATTCTATATTTATTATCTACTATTGCTTTATATCTTTTTAAATCAGTTAAAACCTCATTTAAGGACTCATCACTTTCTTCTTCTTCTAAAAGATCAATAATATATTGTAGATAAATGTTTAATTTCCTTTTTATTTTTTTCTTTAAAAGTTTTTCTATAAAGTTAGGTTTTATTATTAATAGTTTATCTACTTTTATACCTTTATAAATTACTTTTTTAGGTTTTAATCTTAGGCCTTTTAATTTCTTTTTTTCAAGATCAGATCGTTTTTCATAATCTTTTTTTATCAAAATATAATCAGTCACTAAAATCACCTTTTTCTATTAAATCAGGCCTTCTTTGCTTAGTTTTTAAAATGCTTTGTTCTAAACGCCATTTTTTTATATTTTCGTGATGCCCAGACAATAAAACTTCTGGGACTTCTAATCCATTATAATTATTTGGTTTTGTATAAACTGGATAATCCAGTAAGTTATTATTAAAGGAATCATTTAAATGTGATTCTTCTTTTATTGCATCATCTAGTAATCTAACAACACTATCAGTTATAACCATGCTAGCCAGTTCTCCACCAGTTAAAACATAATCACCAATACTTATCTCTTCATCTACAATAGTTCTAATACGTTCATCAAAACCTTCATAATGACCACATATTAAAATTAAGTGTTCTTCACATTTTAATTGATAAGCTTTTTTTTGTTTATAGCTTACTCCTTGTGGAGACATTAATATTACTTTTGTATTTTCTTTTTTTAAATCATTTACAGCATCAAATATTGGTTGTGGCATTAATACCATTCCACTTCCTCCACCAATACTATAATCATCTACTTTTTTATGTTTATTTGTTGAATAATCCCTTATGTTAATAACATTTATTTCAACTTTTCCCTTTTCTAATGTTTTTTTAATAATTGAAGTATTTAAAAATCCATCAAACATTTCTGGAAAAAGAGTTAAAATATCAATCTTCATCTATTAATCCTTTTATTGCATTTATGTATATTTTTTTGTTTTCTATTTTCAAAACAAATTCTTTTATATTTGGGATTAAACTTTTTTTATTTTCATTTGTTATTTCTAATAAATCATTTGCTTTGTTTTTTATTACATTTGTAACAAAACCGATAGTCTTATCATTACTAATAACTTCTAGACCAATTAAATCTTCGTCTAAAAGTCCAGAAAATTCTATTTTTTCTTTATCAATAAAAACATCATATCCTTTATACATTAATATGTCATTTATATTATTTATATTTTTTAGAGTTAACATATCATAATTTTTATGCACTCGATAAGTTTCAATAATAAAATTTTTATTATTAATTACTACTTCTATTCCTTTTTTAAATACATCATTTTTAAACTTAAAATCAGATAATAGTCTAATTTCACCTTTTATTCCATGTGTATTTACAAATTTACCTATTTTAATTAATTTCAATCAAATCACCTACTAAATTCATATAATATTATACTTGTCGCGACCGCAACATTTAAACTTTCAACAGAATTGTTCATTTTGATAAATACAAACTCGTCACACGCATCTAAAATTTCTTTTTTTACACCTGTGCCTTCATTTCCCATTATTATAGCAAATTTTTCACAAATTTCAACATTTTTTATGTTTTTTGCGTCATTTAATCTAGTACCAATTATTTTTACACCGTCAGTCTTTAATTTTTCAATTTCATCCATAATATCAGTTATAATAATGTTTGTATTAAAAATCATTCCTTGTGTTGCTCTTATAACTTTTGAATTATATAAATCTACACAGTCTTTGCTTAAAATAATTGTATCTATATCAAATGCTTTTGCCGATCTAATAATAGTTCCTAAATTACCTGGGTCTTGTACATTATCTAATATAACAATTTTTTCTCCTATATTTTTATTTTCCTTTTTTCTACATATACCAATCATATTTGGAGTTTGCAATTCAGATAAATAAGCCATTACGGTATTATTTACATACATTATATTTTTATAATTATATGTACTATCTTCAAGCAATATTAAAGTTTCTAAATATCCATGTTTTATTGCTTCTTCAATCAGATGTTCCCCTTCAATTAAAAACAAAGATTCCTTATCTCTATGTTTTTTTTCTTTTAATTTATTTATTTGTTTTATTTTTTTATTTTCTATTGAAGTATAAACCACATTAATCACCTATATAAATTATAACAAAAATTGTCTTTTAAGTAAAATAAAAAAAGGACTATAATTGTCCTATCATTGAATGTTTTTTCATTTAGATTTTAGATTTTTATTTTATATCAACTAATAACTAATGTATATGGAGAATCTTTCGTTCCTTCTCCACTTGATATTGTTACATTTTCTTTAAGATATAAAACTGGCCTAATCATTTCTGCGAAGTTATTGGCATACATAAAATCAGCATAATTTCCCTCATATACAATATACGTTGCAAACATATTATTGTCAGAATACGGGTTAAGAAGCCATTCATTAATTCCCACATACATCCATGTTCCATTAACTTGACATTCATCACCATAATAATTATTTGGTGTACTATCACAATAATCTGTGCCTGTTTTCATTGAATATCCATAATCTGACAAATACATTAAAGAAATATTTATTTCTTCTGATACAGTTGGTCGTTCACCATAAACAGTCGTTCCATTTTCTAATGAATATATTTCATCAACACTTATATCTGTAGTACTTATTCCACCTAAATTATAAGTAGATGATTGAATCAAAGTCTTTGCTTCATTTGATAAAGAATCATAATAATCACCATTCAAATATTCATTCAAACTTGATGTATTCCAATCGTTTTGATTAGTAGCATTCCAAGAATAAACGTACATACCTTCTACATTCATTATTTTTACATAACCATTTACTACTCCTATTATTCTCCAAGTTTCCCCATTAAATGTTATATAATTATCTACATCTGGCCCATTATATCTATAATCTGTCCCATTTAAATAATTTGTGTTTGTTACTATATTGTCTGCACTTTTAACCGTTGATATTAAATCATTTTCAGAACCACTACTATCGTCCGTTTCAGTTGAAGAACTTGAACAACCTGTCATTAATAAAATAATTGTAAATAATAATAAAATTTTTTTCATTTTCTTACTCTCCCTTATGATATTATTAGTATAACAACCTATAATAATAAAATCAAGGTTCAAATAAAAAAAGGACTATAATTGTCCTATCATTGAATGTTTTTTAGTTTCAATTATTAATACATCTACTATTTGTCCTAAATATTTATCATCAGCTTCAACATATACTGATTTAAAAGTATCCGTGTATCCAAATAAATATTTAGAATCATCTGTTCTTCTTTCAAATAATACAGGTACAGTTTTATTTAAATATTCTTTTGTATTTTCTTCTTGATATTGATTAATTAATTTATTTAATGTTTGTAATCTTTCATTTTTTTCTGACAAAGTTACATTATCATCCATTTTTGCAGCAGGTGTTCCTTCTCTTGGTGAAAATAAGAATGTAAATGCCGAATCGAATTTACAAACTTTAACAACATCTAATGTTTCGTTAAAATCTTCTTTTGTTTCATTTGGAAACCCAACAATTATATCAGTCGTTATAGAGCAAGTTGGAATTGCTTTTTTTATTTTCTTAAATAAATTTATATATTCTTCTTTTGTGTATCTTCTGTTCATTAATTTTAATACATTATTAGAGCCACTTTGTAATGGCAAATGAATATATGGCATTATATTTTTGTTATTCTTAATAACTTCAATCATTTCATCGTTAAAATCCCAAGGATGACTAGTCATAAATCTAATTCTTTTTATTCCTGTTTTTGCAACATCTAAAAGCAAATCTTTCATAGTATAATTTATATCTAAATCTTTACCGTAAGCATTTACATTTTGACCTAATAAAGTAACTTCACTATAACCATCTTTAACTAATTGATTTACTTCTTTTAAAATAAATTCTTTAGTCCTAGATCTTTCTTTACCTCTTGTGTAAGGAACAATACAATATGTACAAAATTTATCACATCCAAGCATGATATTAACAAATGCTTTATATTTAGATTGTCTTTTTACAGGTGTGTTTTCAATTATATCACCTTCAATACTAAATACTTCTATTTGTGTTTTTTTCTTTTCTATTGCATTGTTTAATATATTTGGTAAGTCATGAATATTGTGCGTTCCAAATATCATATCCATCCATTTAAATTTCTTTTCTAATTCGTTTACAACAACTTCTTCTTGTGCCATACAACCACATAATCCGCATATAATATCTGGTCTAGTTTCTTTTAAATGTTTTATTCTTCCTAAATATCCAAATACTTTATTATGTGCATTTTCTCTTATAGCACATGTATTTAATAAAATCAAATCTGATTCTTCCATTATGTCTGATTGGATAAACCCCATATCTTCTAAAATAGCTTTCATCATTTCAGAATCTCTTTCATTCATTTGACAACCATACGTTTTTATAAAGTATGTTTTGTTTTTTCCAATATTATTTAATTTATTATTTAATATATATTCATTAGTTTTTATTAAAACTTCTTTTTTTGTTCTTTTTCTTGCTTCATTTAAATTTGGTTTCATATAATCACTTCCAGTAAAAATAATATCATATATATATAGTTTTTACAAATAAAAAAAATAAGTAATTATCTCTTACTTATCTCTTCTGTTAATAATTTAGAAACTAAAGCTGGGTTTGCTTGTCCTTTTGATTTTTTCATAACTAAACCAATTAAAAATTAACTTTTTTATCTCTTCCTGCTTTTATTTCTTCTATAGCTTCTACTTGTTCATCTAATACTTCATTAACGATAGATAAAATTAAAGAAGAATCAGTAACTTGTTCCATATTTAATTCTTTAACTAAAACCATAGGTTCTTTTTCTAATTCATTTGTTTTAGAAATTAATTCCTTTGCTTGCTTACTAGAAATTGTATTATTTTCTAACAAATTCATGATATCAACTAAATGACTTGGTTTTAAATATAATTCATTTATTTTCTTATTTTCTTTATTTAAAATAAACAAAACATTAGTAACAAATAAATTACAACATTTAATTGGATCAGCACCTAAAGCTAAACATTCATCAAAGAAATCAGAAATAACTTTTTCTTTAATTATTTTATTAATATCAACTTTTGAAATATTTAAATTATTATAGTTTTCATATCTTTCATATTGTAATTTTGGAATTGTTTGTTTTACTTCATCTATAAAAGATTTTTCTATTTTTATTTTTGGGATATTAGGTTCAACATAATATTTATAATCAATAGCGTCTACTTTAGAGCGCATAGCAACTGTTACATCTAATGCTTCATCATATCTTCTAGTTTCTTGATCAATTACACCATTATTATTTAAAATATCAGTTTGTCTTTTTATTTCACCTAATATAACTTTATAAACATTTCCAAATGAATTAACATTTTTGATTTCAACTCTTGTTCCAAAAGGTTCGTTTTCTTTATGTAAAGAAACATTTACATCACATCTAATTTGACCTCTATCAGCTCTTGCTTGCGATACGCCTAAATATAAAAACATACTTCTTAAATTTTCTAAGAACGCTAAAGCTTCTTCTGCTGAATTAATACATGGATCTGTTACCGTTTCTAAAAGCGGTACACCTGCTCTATTATAATTAATTAATGAATAGTTGCTTTTATGCTCTAAATTAGCTGTATCTTCTTCTAAATGAGTATCTGTTATATATACTCTTTTTTTAACATCATTTACTAAGATATCTAAATATCCTTTTGTTCCTATTGGATTAGTAAATTGTGTTATT
>JAWXUI010000042.1:0-8692 GCA_044432805.1 Mycoplasmatota bacterium
TTATGCCCAAGAAAAGGAATGGTGCAAATGGAAAATAGATTAGCAAATATAATTGTTAATTATTCAATAAATGTAGTAGAAAATGAAAAAGTATTGATAACAACAAAAAATAGTTCTATACCTTTAGTAAAAGAATTAATAAAAGAAATAAATAAAAAGAAAGGTATTCCTTTTGTAAAAATAATAGATGAAGAAGTAAATTCTTTTATAATGGAAACTTGTGATTTTAACAGAGTTGAATTGATAAAAAAAACAAAAGAGTTTGAAACTTTTAATTTTGATTCCTTTATAATGATAGATTTTTCAAAAAATGATTTTTTATCCCTTAATGTTAACAAAGAAGTATTAGATAAAATTAATTATGAAACATCTTATTTTGAAAATATAAGGATTAATCAAAAGAAATGGGTTATATTGAATTATCCAACTTTTTTAGATGCTCATAAAGCAAAAATGACATATGACGATTATTACAAATTCGCATTTGATGTAATGACTTATGATTATCAAAATTTATATAACGACATGATTCCTTTAAAAAATTTAATGGACAAAACTGATAAAGTAAGAATAATTTCAGAAAAGACAGATCTAACTTTTAGTATAAAAGATATCAATAGTGTTATATGCGCTGGTAAAAACAATATTCCTGATGGTGAATTATTTACAGCTCCAATTGTTAACAGTGTTAATGGATATATATTATTTAATACACCATCACCATATAGAGGAAATGTTTTTAATAACATTTATTTAGAATTTGTTAATGGGTTAATTGTAAATGCAACATCTGATAATACATTGTTATTAAATGAAATTTTGGATACAGATGTAGGTGCTAGATATATAGGAGAATTTGCTATTGGATTAAATAAATTAATAACAAAGCCAATGGGTGATATATTATTTGATGAAAAAATAAATGGCAGTATTCATTTAACTCCAGGAAGATGTTATGAAGAAGCAAACAATGGGAACCTTTCTAGTATACATTGGGATTTAGTGTTAATACAAACCGATGAATATAATGGTGGAGAAATATATTTTGATGATGTATTAGTAAGAAAAAATGGATTGTTTATATTAGATGAGTTAAAACACTTGAATTAAAACAATTCTTTTTTCATATATTTAAATAGGTGAGTATATGAAAAAATTTTTTCGTGTAATAGGTCTTTTATCTTTAATATCATTTAGTTTTTTTGTTTCTCAAAAAACAGCATTAATGGTAAAAGAACAAGATGATATTATGATTAAAATAAAAGAAGAAGAAAATAATTATTTTGTTGAACCAATTCAAGCAATTATAAATGAAGATGAAATGATTCCTGGAGTTAACGGAAGTAATATTGATATAGAAAAAAGTTATAGTGAGATGAGAAAAATTGGTACTTATTCTACAAATTTATTACAAAATGAAGTTACATATGTCGATGAATTAATTATAGATAATTATGATAAATATATAATATCAGGCAATAAATCAAGAAACTATGTATCATTAGTCTTTGTTGTAGATCAAAACGATAATATAGATACTCTAAAAAATATTTTAAATCAAAATGAAATAAGTGTAACTTTTTTTGTAGATACTTCTTATCTATTAGTGAATGAAAATAATATTGATATTAATCATCATTACAGTGTTATATATAAAAACGATCCATTATTTATTTGGTCAAATAATTTAATAGAAAATACATTAAGTCAAGAAAATTTATATTGCCTTAATAATCAAAAAGATAATGAATTATTAAATGAATGTATTTATTTAAAATATTCAACAATAAAAGCAAGTATTATTTACAATAGCATCAATGACGTAAAAGAAAACATTACAAATGGAAGTATCATAAGTATTGATTATACAGCTAATATAGATAATGAAATAACTACAATTATTAATTATATTAAATCAAAAGGATATGAAATAAAAAATTTAGAAGAATTATTAGTTGAATAATTTACTTTTTTTAAAAAATTTGTTAAAATGAATATAGATAAATACTAGAAAGAAGGTAAGTTATGGAAAGTAAAGTAGAAGACAAAGAATTAAAAATAAAAATTAATGGGAACTATTACACTCCTATGCAAGCATTGCAGCAATTTGGTAATGACCCAGATGCACTAAAAGAAATAAAAACTGCTATAGTTAATCATATCAACGGACAAGAACAAGAACAAGAACAAGAACAATTCGGTGAACCTGGTGGTATTACAAGATAAACAAGGTTATGCTTGTTTTTTTGTGTTATAATTATTTTAGGTGATTTTATGAAAAAAATAGAACTTTTAGCTCCAGCAGGAGATATGCAATGCTTAGTAGCCGCGATAAATGCCGGATGTGATGCTGTTTATTTAGGAGGCAATCTTTTTGGCGCAAGAAGCTTTGCTGGTAATTTTTCCAATGAAGAATTAATTGAAGCTATTAAGTATGCCCACATATATGGTGTAAAAGTTTATGTTACAACTAATACTTTAGTCTATGAAAATGAAGTAAGTGTATTTTTAGAATATATCGATTTTTTACATAAAAATAATGTTGATGCAATTATTATACAAGACATCGGAATGCTTGATTTAATAAGAAAAACATATCCAAATTTAGAAATACACGCTTCTACACAAATGCATATTCATAATTTAGAAGGTGTTAAATTTTTACAAGAGTTAGGTGTGAAAAGAATTGTATTAGCTAGAGAGACTTCTATTTTAAAAATAAAAGAAATAAAAGAAAAAACACAAGCTGATTTAGAGGTTTTTGTTCACGGAGCATTATGCGTAAGTTATTCTGGGCAATGTTTGATGAGTTCTTTGATAGGTGATAGAAGCGGAAATAGAGGAACATGTACTCAAAATTGTAGAAAACAATATAAATTAAATAATGAATCTGGTTACTTTCTTAGTATGAAAGATTTAAATAATATAAAAAATGTTGGAAAACTCATTGATATAGGTGTAGATAGTTTAAAAATAGAAGGAAGAATGAAAAGTCCTGAATACGTATATTTAATAGTAAGTTTATATAGGAAAGCGATAGATAATTATTATTTATATAGCGAAGTAAATATAACAGATAATGATATATTAAATATGAAAAAAATATTTAATAGAGAATTTACAAATGGATTTTTATTTAATTCTAAAGACGTTATTAATAAAAAGAGGCCTAATCATATTGGAGTAGAAATAGGAAAAGTAATTGATTATAAAAAAAATGAAGTTACGATTGAACTTAAAGATATATTGAATAGATTAGATGGCATAAGGATAATTGGTAAAAAAGATTATGGTTTTATTGTTGATAAAATATTGGAAAATAATAAATCTGTGGAAAAATCTATGAAAACAGTAAAATTATTTTGCAAAGAAGAAGTTGAAATAGGTTCATTAGTTGTTAAAACTACTGATTATTTATTAACTAAAGAAATAAATAAAGTGATGAAAATTGACAAAAAAATACCTGTTAATATAAAAGTTATTTTAAAAGAAAATTTAGAAATTATAATGGATGATGGAATTAATAATGTGTATGTAGTTGGAAATAAAATTCAAAAATCAATTAATAATCCAATTACAAAAGATAGGATAGAACAACAAATTTCTAAATTAGGAAATACTCCTTTTAGTATAAATAAGTTAGAAATAGAAATGGATGAAAATATATTTATCAATATAAAAGATGTTAATGAATTAAGAAGAGAAGCAGCTTTATTATTGATTGAAAAAAGAATATATGAGATTCCTTATTTAAAAAAAGAATATAACATAGAGTTAAAAGATTATAAAGTAGAAAATAATATTAATATATTAAATGAAACAAATAAACAAATTGATGGTAAATATATTTATGGTAACAATGGAATAAAAAAATTACCTCGAGTAATTAATGAATTATTAGAATATAATGAACCGTTGTTAGTTGGCGAATTAGGGTCAGTTTATAAATATAATAATATTGATACAGATTTTTCATTAAATGTTGTAAATTCTTATTCTGTCGCATTTCTTCATAGTTTAGGTGTTAAAAAAATAACTTTGTCTTTGGAATTGAGTCCAATACAGATAAAATTATTAATTGAAAATTATATTACTAGATATAATAGAAAACCAAATGTTGAAGTTATTGTCTATGGCAGATTAGAATCTATGATATTAAAGAATAAAATGGATGATGGTTATTTAATGGATAGTTTTAATAATAAATATTTAATAAAAAGATTTAGTGATTATACAGTCATTTATGATTATAAAATAAGAGATGATAAATTTAATTATTTTGAAATAGGTGTAAATAATATTAGATATAATTATATAAAAGAACTTGATTTTTAATTAAATAAAAAGGTATACTATTTATGAAAGTAGGGGAAAAATGAAAAAAGGATTTACTTTAATAGAACTTATAGCAGTGCTAGTAATATTATCTATAATATCAATGATTTCTGTATCGGTAGTGTTAAAACTTGTTAATGATTCAAAAGCTGCCACTGACTTAGTAAATATAGAAAGTATGGTAAAAGGATCTGAAGAACTTTATTTCGTCGCAAAGATGGACGATGATAAAACGATTATAAATATTATTGAAAGTGGTAATAATATTTATAACTATTTAGACATTACAGGAACAACACCACAATACGCTGATATTAGGATAAGTGATGGCAAAGTTTACATGGCTATCTATTTAAATAATAGATGCTATACAAAAACAGTTAATAGTGATGATATAACAGTTGACAGTGAAAAAACGCTTGCAGAATGTAATATTTAATTTTTAAAATAAATATTATAAATATATATTCTGAAAGTATGATATTTATAAAATAGACACAAAACTTTATTAATAAATAATGAAGTTTTTTTGTTGATTGTTTATTTTTTATAGCAATAACAAAGAATAGTTGGAAAAATTCTAGACAAACAATGCATTATATACTATAATAAAAAATACTTGCATGGAGGTGTATTATGGCAAAAATAAATTTACCTGTAATTTTATTAAAAGGCATTATAATATTACCAAAAAGTGAAATAAAACTTGAATTTGATAATGATGTTAGTAAAAATGTAATTGATTTATCAGAAATGTTTCATGATAACAAAATATTAATTGTAAATCAAACTAATCATTTAGAAGAAAATCCTAATATTAAAAATTTACCTAATATCGGTGTAATTGCTAAAATAAGTGATAAATTAGTCTTACCAAACGGAAATGTACATATAAAAGTAACCGGATTAAAAAGAGCTTATATAAATGAATTTTTAAATATAAATAGATCAAATGAAATTTTAGAGTCCATAATAACTCCTGTAGCAGATGAAATAATCGAATCCGAAGATATATTAATAAACAAGTTGATAACAATTTTTTCTAATCATTGCAATCTTATTCCGGAAATGAGTAACAGCATAATATCTTACATAAAAGAACTTACATCATTATCTATATTATGTGATGTAATAATACCTTATTTAAATATCGATTTAGATAGATTCAAAATATACTTAGAAACAATAAGTGTTATTAGTCGTTTTGACATGATTTTAGAAGATATAGTAAGTGAACAAGAAATATATAAAATTGATAGAGAAATAGAAAATAAAATAAGAAATACCATTGAAAACAGTCAAAGGGATTTTATCTTGCAAGAAAAATCAAAAATATTAAAAGAAGAATTAAATGAACTTGAACCAAAAGAAGAAGAAATAAAGCAAATAAAAGAAACTTTAGAAGAAAAATATTATCCAACACATATTAAAGAAAAAATCATTTCAGAATTAAATAGATATGAATCAATGAATTACTATACGCCTGAATTAGATTTAGTAAAAAATTATATTGATTGGTTATTAAAAATACCTAATAGTGGAACAAATTCTAAAATAAATTTAAAAAAAGCTAGATTGATTTTAGATGAAAGTCATTTTGGATTAGAAAAAGTAAAAGATAAAATAATAGAAAATATTGCAATTAACAAAAAGAATAATTCAATTCTTTGTTTAGTAGGGCCTCCAGGAACTGGAAAAACATCGTTAGTTTATTCTATTGCTAAAGCTATGAATAAAAAATTATGTAAACTTTCTGTTGCGGGTATAACAGACGATGCTATTATAAAAGGTCATAGAAAAACTTATGTTGCATCAAAGCCGGGTAGAATAGTTGAACTATTAGTTAAAGCAAAAGAAAACAATCCAGTTTTCTTAATTGATGAAATAGATAAAATAGGAAATGGACAAATTGATTTATCTAGTAGCTTACTTGAACTTTTAGACAAGTCACAAAATAAGGAATTTATTGATAATTATATAGAAGAAGAAATAGATTTAAGCAGCGTATTTTTTATCACTACAGCAAATTACATAAATAATATACCAGAAGCATTAAGAGATAGATTAGATATAATTAATATATCAGGATATACGAATAAGGAAAAAATAGAATTATCAAAAAACTATTTAATTAATAATGTAATTGATAATTGTAATATAAAATTTAATATAAAAATAAGTGATGAAATGATATCTTATATAATAAGTGGGTATACTTATGAATCTGGTGTAAGAGAATTAGAAAGATGCTTTGATAAAATTATTAGTTATGTTGCTACTAGAAATATTCTTTTAAAGAAAAAATTAAAAAATGTTATTATTGATAAAACAATAGTAAATAAATCATTAGGAATAAAATTATTTGATTATAAAAAAACAACTAATAATAAAATAGGTGTTGTTACCGGTTTAGCGTATACAACTAATGGTGGAGATACAATCAATATTGAAAGTACTTACTATAAGGGAAGCGGTAAATTAATTCTTACAGGTAGTTTAGGTGATGTTATGCAAGAAAGCGCAACAATTGCACTCTCTTATATAAAAGCAAATGCTAAAAGTTTAAAAATAGATGAAAATTTATTATTAAAAAATGATTTTCATATTCATATACCTTCTGGTGCAATAAAAAAAGATGGACCATCAGCTGGAATAACAATAACCACATCTTTAATAAGTTTATTAAAAAACAAAGAAATAAAAAATACTTTATCAATGACTGGAGAAATAAGCTTAAAAGGTGATGTTCTAAAAATAGGTGGATTAAAAGAGAAATCGTTAGCCGCACTAAGAGATGGAATTAAAACTGTAATAATACCTTATGATAATGTATTTGAAATAGATGAATTACCAACAGAAGTAAAAGAAAAAATAAAATTTATTTCTGTCAAAAATTATGAAGAAATATTAAAAATAATAAAATAAAGATATAATTATCTTTTTTTTTCATATAATTAAATGAAATTAAAGGAGGAATTTATGAAAAAGGTAGTTCCATTTTCAAAAAAAATTGATTTTTCAACTAATATAGCGGAGATTACAAGTATATCTTTAGAGCATAATTTAAAAGTTAATAAAAATAATATTGAAGGTGAGTTTATTGTATCTGGTTCATATAAAGTAACTGAAACAAGTTTAACTACACAAGATTTTTCACATAATATTGATTTTGATGTTACATATGATGAGAAATATAATTTAAAAAATGTGGTTGTTGATATAGATGATTTCTATTATGAAATTATTGATAGTAGATCTTTGATGGTTAATATTGATTTATTGGTAGATAAGATAGAAGAAATTTTAATAGAGAAAAATATTATAGAAGAGGTGAGGACAGTGGAAATTGACAATTTGATTTTAGAAAACGATATAGAAGAAATATTAAAAGAAGCAAAACCGATAGAAATTATCAAAGACGTTAGTGAGAAATGTTCTAATTTATTTGATAATTTAACATATACTGATACTTACACAACATATAAGGTTTATATTGTAAGAGAAGGCGATGATCTAAATTCAATTTTAGAAAAATATAGTGTTACAAAAGAAATGATTATACCATATAATGATTTAACAGAAATTAAATTAGGGGATAAATTAATAATTCCATCTAATGAGAAAATATAGGGAGACATTAGATGAATTAGGAATTAAGCCATCTAAGATAGAAATAAAGGGAAAAAGTATTATAATAACTCATAATGATTTAAAAGCTGTTATAAAAGAAAAAAATTTTAATCATAAAATATTTGAATATTTAGATTCTAGAGGTTTTAATTATTACCCTAAAATATTGCTTGAAAAAAATAATTATGTGATAGAAGAATATGTAAAAGATATATATGTTCCAAATGAGCAAAAAATTTTAGATTTAATAGATTTAGTTTCTTTATTACATTTAAAAACAACACATCATAAAGAAATAGATTTAGAGGATTATAAGCAACTATTTGAAACAATAAGCAATAATATAGAGTATTTAAAAGAATATTATTTGGATATGATTACATTAATAGAAACTAATGAGTTTATGAGTCCTAGCCAATATTTGTTTGCGAGAAATATTTCTAAGGTTTTAGCGTCTTTAAATTTTTGTAAAAATGAATTAGATAAATGGTATTTAATGGTTAAAGAAAAAAGAAAACAACGAGTTGTTGTTTTACATAATAATTTAGATTTAACGCATTTTATAATAAATGAAAAAAATTATTTAATTAATTGGGAAAAATCTAAAATAGATAATCCTATATTTGATATTTATAAATTGTATAAAAAAGTTAGTTTAGATTTATCTTTTAATGAAATATTTGATAGGTATGAAAGTAATTATAAGTTATTAGAAGATGAAAAAAAA
>JAWXUI010000043.1:0-8583 GCA_044432805.1 Mycoplasmatota bacterium
AATTTATAGAAAAAGTTCAGCTGTTATTCCTAATTTAACAATCCCAACATACGATTCACGTGACATTACTGATAGTGATAGACACCATTCAAAATAAACTCATTTAATAAGAAAATCAGCATAAATAATGTTGATTTTTTATTTAATCAATAAACGGTGATATATTTTAATTAAGATATACAATATTTTTATAATTAGAAAAACGTAATAAAGTAATACTATAAATTATTAACTTCGTTATATACTACATCCACTTCTTCTTTTTTTCCTTCAATGGCAACTACGCAAGTTAGTTCTGGACTTATATATTTATCAATTTCGAATTTAACATTATTTTTTTCATAAACAATTCTTGTTCTATCTAAAACTTTATCTAATTTCAAATTTAAAAACAGCAAAATTGATTCAATACTTTTTAAATCATTTTCTTTTACATTTAATGGAATACTTTCCATATTTTCTTTTAATATTTTATCTGATTCATCATTATTTTTAAAATCAAATAAAATTTCTTTTTTATTTCCTTTATAATTTGTAGTAACTCTTCCCATGATATTAGTATCATTTTTATATAACTTTCTGACCTGCCTATTATTCATTTGTTTTTTATAATTATTATTTTCGCAATATTTAATATATTTATCAATATTTTTCACTTTAAAACTATACTCATATTCTATATTCATAATAACCTCCATGATTAGTGTTTTATCATAAAAAACCTTTTAATATTAAAAGGTCTTTTTTATATTAAAATGGCATTTTCCCATTTTTAAATTGTTTCATCATTACTTTCATTTGATCAAATTGTTTTAATAATCGGTTAACTTCTTCAACACTTCTTCCACATCCACTAGCAATTCTTTTTTTCCTACTAGCTTTTAATATATCAGGATTTTTTCTTTCTTCTACAGTCATAGATAAAATTATAGCTTCTATATGGTCTAATTCTTTTTTATCAATATTTACATTATTTAAACCCATCTTAGATGCACCTGGAACCATTTTTAATAAGTTTTCTAGAGGCCCTAATTTCTTAATTTGTTTCATAGAACTTAAAAAATCTTCTAAATCAAATTTACCGCTTTGCATTCTTTTAGCAGCTATACTTGCTTCATCTTTATCAATTACTGATTCAGCATGTTCGATCATTGACATTATATCTCCCATACCAAGTATTCTACTAGCCATTCTATCTGGATAAAATTGTTGTAATCCATCCATTTTTTCACTTGTCCCAATAAATTTAATTGGCACATTTGTTAAATGTCTAATTGATAGTGCAGCTCCACCTCTTGTATCACCGTCTAATTTAGTTAAAACAGCCCCTGTAAGCGGCAATAAGTTATTGAACCCCTCTATTACATTAATTGCATCTTGACCCGTCATAGCGTCTACAACTAATAAAATTTCATTTGGTTTTACTTCGTTATTAATATTTACTAATTCTTGCATTAAATCTTCATCTATATGTAATCTACCAGCAGTATCTATTAATACATAATCAAAGTTGTTTTCTTTAGCATATGATAAAGCATTTTTACAAATTTCAACCGGATTATTTTTTCCTTCTTCATAAACTTCAATATTAAGTTCTTTTCCTAATTGTTTTAATTGATCAATTGCAGCTGGTCTATAAATATCGCATGCAACTAATAATGGTTTTTTCTTATGCTCTTTTCTTAAAAAATTAGCAAGTTTCCCAATTGTTGTTGTTTTACCACTTCCTTGTAAACCTACAAGCATTAAAGTGGCTGGTTTTCCAGTTGTGTTAATATCTTTTTTCTCTCCACCTAAAAGTTCAACTAATTCATCTTTTAATATTTTCACAAAAACTTCAGAAGGTTTTAATGATTTTGCGACTTCTTCTCCTAGTGCTTTTTCTTTTACTGAAGCTATAAATTCTTTTACAACTTTATAATTTACATCAGCCTCTAAAAGCGCTAAACGTATTTCTCTTGTTATTTCATCAACATTACTCTCAGATATTTTTCCATATCCTTTCATTTTGTCAATTGAATTTTGTAATCTATTTCCTAAATTTTCAAACATTTTTATCACCTTTATCTATTATATAAAAAAAATACAGATAAATCTATATTTTATTTCCAATTTGCATAAACATCTGAGTTAGAACTACTTGGTAATGGATTTGGAAGTTCCATTTTTATAATCATTGGTATTTTAAATGCTTTTCCAAATGCTATACAAGTTCCTGATTTTAAGTTTTTTTGAGCTTCAACTATTTGTTCACTTATATTAGGAAGCATTTTATTTATATATTCACAGTCTGCTGGATGGGTAATTTTAAATATTACAAAATTACTTATTTGTGAGATAACTGTATCTGATATTTCAGAAGGTCTTTGTGATATTAAATTAATAATTAATCCATACTTTCTTCCTTCTTTTGCTATACGTTCAAAAATATTATATCCCAATAAAAATTTATCACCATCTTCTTGAACATATCTATGAGCTTCTTCTAAAAATAAATGAAATGGTATTGTTGCTCGATTAGGCAATTTTTTTTCAAAATCAAATAACATTCTAGACATTATTTTTACGATTGTCTTCGCTAAATGATCATCTATATCTTCTAAGTTAAAGTTAATTATTTGGCATCTTTTACTTTCTTTAAATACTAAAGATGTAATATAATCTTGAGCATCCACTAAATCAGGATAGTCAAAAAATGTTGCACTTTTGCTTATTGATAATGAATGTAATCTAACTTTCAAAATAATAGCGTCACTATATATATCATTATTTCTAAATAACCCTTCTGATATCATAGTAAAATCAAGTGCTTTTTTTAAATCAGGTAAATTATAAAAAACATTTTCATTTACTTCTAATAAATCTAAATCATCTCTTATAAATGAATTTATATACATTGTTAGTATATTACTTTCAGGGAATTGACCTTGTGAATCAATTGCAAAACATTCTTTTAATGTTCTTGTATATCCTATACCTTGTATGTTGCTTTCTAATTGAAATTGTTCTGTACTGCAAGTCGCTAAAAGAGAAAAAACTTCATCTCTTTTTGCTTGACAGTTTTGGTTTGAATAAAGAATAGCCATTATAGCATTTGCAATTAAGTGATTTTTTATAGCAACATCGCCTTTACTAAATATTCTAGCTAATTTCATCATTTTTTCTATAATCATTAATTGAGTATGATTTGTCGCATTTAAAAGAAGCGCAATATCATCTACAGTTAATAAATAAACTGGAATTTTTAAAGTATTTCTTTTGTCACTTAGTTCAGTTGTATAATATTTAAATTCATAATTAGGATTAATTTTGTTTATTTCTTTAAATGCATTATGGTATTCTCCATAAGCATCAAATATAAAGAAACAAGATTTTTGAGGTGTTTGACTAATAAAAACATTTTGTAATATTCTTGCAACTCCACAAGATTTACCGGAACCAGTATTTCCTAAGATTGATAAATGATTACTAAATAAATCATTAGTGTCTGCATATATTGGAAAATTATTATAAATTGGTGATGAACCAAGTAATATTGTTCTTTCCGTTTGTTCATTTGTTATTAATAAAAATTCTTCTCTGCTAATTTTTCTTATTTTTGAATTCATATTAGGTTTTAATGAAATACCAGATTGAAAACTATCATTTATTATTTCTCCTAAAAAGTTAACAATTATTTCATCTCCACTTATTGATTCAACTTGTGCGACTATTCTTTTTGTACTTTCAATTACTAAATATAAGTTGATTAAATTGTCATCTACACCATTTATTTTTATTACTGCTTTATTTTGACTTATACTAATTATTCTTTCAAACATATAAAACTCCCCTTAAATTAATTCTTCTATTCTTTTTTTTAAATCCCCGTCTATATTTTCAATTAGTTTGTTTATTTTATTTTTATTTGTTATTAATTTTAATTTTTCTTCATAAAAGTTTAATTTTGCTTCGCTTTCTTTTATTTGTTTATGTACAGCATTTCTACTAACGTTATTATTTTCACTTATTTCTTGTAATGTTAAGTCATTAAAGAAGTAGTCAACAAAATAGTTTTGTTGTTTTTCTGTTAATAATTCGCCATAATAATCATATAAATTGATTAAATTAATTTCTTTTTTCATGCATACACCATCACGGATTCTACTACGCTTAAAGCTATTGTTAAAATACCTACTATCATGTATAAGTAAAAATATTTAGATTTATTTTTTATTTTTTTATAATCAAATCCTAGTATAATTACTTCTATTCCTAGTAGTATTGTAAATACATATTGTAAAAAATCAAAGAAAATTGATAATATTCCTACTAATATAATTATAATTAAAAATATTAGCGGAAGTAACAATTCTTTTTTTCTTTTTGGTTCAACTAATCTCATACTACTCTCCTAAGTCTTTAAATAATCCATAAATATATTTTTCTATATCAAATGGTTTTAAATCGTCCATTTTTTCTCCTAGTCCGATAAATTTAACTGGTATTTCTACTGCTTCTTTTATCGCTAAAACAATTCCACCTTTGGCTGTTCCATCTAGTTTTGTCAGTGCTATCCCTGTGATATTAGTAATTTCTTTAAAGTTTTTAGCTTGACTGATTCCATTTTGACCTGTTGTTGCATCTATTACTAATAATGTTTCATGAGGAGCTCCTGGTATATTTTTTCCAATTACTTTATTTATTTTGTTTAATTCTTCCATTAAGTTTACTTTATTTTGTAAACGACCAGCTGTATCTATTAATACGACATCATAGTTTTCTTCTGTTGCCTTTTTTGTTCCTTCATATATAACCGCTGAAGGTTCTGTGTTTTCTTTATAAACTATATCTGTTTTTGTTTTTTTAGACCATTCTATTAGTTGTTCTATTGCTCCTGCTCTAAAAGTGTCAGCTGCTACTAATAAAACTTTTTTGTTTTCCATTTTTAATTTATGTGCAAGTTTAGCTAAAGTTGTAGTTTTCCCCACTCCATTAACTCCGACAAATAAAATAACTGTTGGTCCTTCTTCTTGATAATTTATTTTATCTGATAATATTTGATTACTTACATAAACAATAAACATTTCATCTACTATTATTTCAACTAAATCTTCTGTGTTTTCTATGTTTTCTTTTTTTATTCTTGATTTTAATTTGTCTATAAAAGTCATAACAGTGTTTACACCTATGTCAGCCATTATTAATATTTCTTCTAGTTCTTCATAATAACTTTCATTTATTTGTTTGTGTTTTTTACTTAGCATTTTTATACTTGAATTTAATTCGTTCCTTGTTTTTTCTAATCCTTTGTCATAATCTATTACTTCTTTTTCTTTTGTAAATAGTTTTGTAAATTTATTAAACAATCCCATTGTATCATCCTATTCTATTAAATATTATATTTTTTTCATAATTTAATTTTACTATAATTTGACTTTTTTTACAATTAAAAAAGAGTAAATACTCTTTTAAATTGTTTCTATTTTTAGGAAGTTTGTACTTTTTCCTTTGTTCTTTTCATTAAGTCCACCAGTTATAATAATAACGTCGTCGTCTTCTAATTTTGCAAATTCAACAGCATGTTTAATTGCGTCTTTTACTATTTCGTCAGTAGTGTCATAAACATCAACTAATACGGGATATACTCCATAGTTTAATGATAGTTTTGTCGCTACAGATTTTTCTGTTACAGTTGCTAAAACTGGACATACTGGTAAAAGATTACTAACAGCTCTTGAAGATGTTCCTTTTAATGATGCTGTTACTATTAATTTAGCATTTACATTTTTAGCTGCAAATACTGCACTTCCACAAATTGCTTTTCTAATTGGATTTTCTGTATCAACTTGCATGTTTGTTGAATAATGATAATATTTTTCAGCTGTTTCACAAATTTTAGCCATGTTTTCAACTGTTTCAATTGGAAAGTTACCTACTGTTGTTTCACCAGATAACATTACTGCATCTGTTCCAGCCATTACTGCAGATGAAATATCAGATATTTCAGCACGAGTTGGTCTTATATTTTTTTTCATTGATTCTAACATTTCTGTTGCAACAATTACTATTTTTTCCATTTTTCTACATTTTTCAATCATGTCTTTTTGGATAAATGGTAATTCTGACATTTCTACTTCAACACCAAGATCTCCTCTTGCTACCATTATTCCGTCACTTACTTGAATGATTTCATCAATATTATCTATTCCTGTTTGGCTTTCGATTTTACTTATTAATTCAATTCCTTCACAGTTATTTTCTTTTAATAATTGTCTAACTGCTAAAACTTCTTCTTTACATGTTACAAATGAAAGCGCTAAAAAGTCACCGTCATGTTGTGCTGCATATAAAATATCTTCTCTATCAGCTTCACTAATAAATGGAATGTCTAATTTTGTTCCAGGTGCACTCATACTTTTTTTGTTACCTAAGATTCCACCATTTTCAATTAAACAAGTTACACCATCTTCTTCAATAGAGCTTACTGTTAATTTCATTAAACCATTTTCTAATAAAACAATATCTCCTATTTTAAGTGATGCTATTGCTGATGCATGGTTAGTTGAAATTCTATTTTCATTACCAAGAATAGATTCTTTTAATAATCTAATGCTTTTTCCTTCAACTAATGTTATTTCATCATTTTCTAACATTCCAGATCTAAATTCTGGACCTTTAGTATCAAATAAGATTCCAACATTTTTTCCAGTTGCTTCTCTTACTTTTTTTACTACTTCAACTACATTTCTTCTATTTTCTAATGTTGCGTGTGAAAAGTTAATTCTCGCTACATTCATTCCTTTTAAAACCATTTGGCTCATTACTTCCACACTATCACTAGCTGGACCTATACTACATACTATTTTTGTTTTTTTCATTAATTACTTCCTCCATTTTACCTATGACATTTTAACATATTATCAGAAAAATATCAAAGATTTATCTACTTTTGTTGTATCTTTTTTGACCTGTTTTATTAAAACTTTTTCTATTATCGTTTGATTTATAACTAGAATTTGTTCTTTTACTATCGTTTGTTTTATAGCTTGAACCTGGTCTTTTACTATCGTTTGTTTTATAGCTTGAGCTTGGTCTTTTGCTATCATTTGATTTATAGCTTGAGCTTGGTCTTTTGCTATCATTTGATTTATAGCTTGAACTTGGTCTTTTACTATCATTTGATTTATAGCTTGAACTTGGTCTTTTAGTATCATTTGTATTAGTTTTTGGCTTATATTCTTTTTTATTAGATTTAACATTTTTTGTATTTCTATTAGATGGTCTTCTTGTTAATTTTACTTCTTCTTTTTCTTTTAAAACCATTTTATAAGGACTTTCTAATACTGGAATTTTCATTTTTATTATTTTTTCAACTGATCTTAATAAATTCATTTCTGCACTTGAACAAAGTGAAATTGCTTTTCCACTTTTACCTGCTCTTGCTGTTCTTCCAATTCTATGAACATATAATTCTGGTTTTTCTGGCATATCAAAATTTATTACTAGATTTAAATCTTTTATATCAATTCCACGAGCCGCGATATCTGTTGCAATCATTATTCTAGTTTTATTATTTTTAAAATCATTTAATGCTTTTACTCTATTAGATTGTGTTTTATTTCCATGAATTACACTTGTTTTTATTCCAAATTCATTTAATTTTTTCTCTAAGTTATTTGCTCCATGTTTTGTTCTTGTAAAAATTAATGTTGTTGGCTTTTCTTTTGAATCTAATATTTCTAATAAGAAAGTTAGTTTGTTTCCTTTATCTATAAAATATAATTCTTGATTTATTTTATCAGCTGTTATTTCTTCATTATTTGTTTTAACAATAACAGGATTATTCATTATATCTGTTGTTAATTTTTTTATTTCATCACTCATAGTTGCTGAAAATAGAAGTGTTTGTCTATTTTTTGGAGTATATGAAATTATAGATTTTATATCTCTTATAAAACCCATATCTAACATTGTATCTGCTTCGTCTAGTATAAGGGTGTGAATATTAGTTATATCTGCTTTTTTTTGTTTTATTAAATCTAACAATCTTCCTGGTGTTGCGACAATAATTTCAACACCTTTTTCTAATACTTTTACTTGTGAATTTTGATTAACTCCACCTAAGATAACACTACATTTATAATTAGTTTCTAAACTATAGTTTCTTATATTATCTCTTATTTGTATTGCAAGTTCTCTTGTTGGTGTTAAGATTAAAGCCTTTGTTTTTCTATCTGTTTCACCTTTTTTAATTAACTTATCCAACATAGGCAAAGAAAAGGCTGCAGTTTTTCCTGTTCCTGTTTGCGCTAAACCGATAACGTCTTTATTTTCTAATATTTTTGGTATTGCCATTTCTTGTATTGGCGTTGTTTCTTCATAATTTATTTTAACTAAATTAGTTAATATTTGTTTTGATAATTTTAAATCTTTAAATTCCATAATATCCACTCCTTAATGCGTCAATGAATTATATCACATATTTGTATTTTTTGATAGCATAAATGTTTATTTTACAAAAAAAGAAGATTTTACTCTTCTTTCAAGTTATTTTTTACATTTTTTCTTTTTTTTACTTTTTGTGGTTCTTTTGATACTCCG
>JAWXUI010000044.1:0-8527 GCA_044432805.1 Mycoplasmatota bacterium
AACATTTGCATTAAATTCCCTTTAACTTGTTTTAATCCCATTTAAGATGACATAGATCTAAAACCTCAAATTTCAAATCTATAAATAATATTAACATAGAACAATATTATTATCTTAAACGGAAAAATCGTATGTCAACTAACTAAATTATATCATAAATTTAGTTGCTTATCACAAATTCATTCAAATCTTCTTCAATAACACAATACTTTACATCATCTAATTTATAATCACTAACCTCATTGTTTATTAAGAAAATATTTAAATTATTATAAATAGCATATTTAATTAATTCCTTTAGCTCTTCTATTGTTAAATAATCCTCTAAATTAACAAACACAAGAAGTTTATTTAATTTAAATACAGAATTCAACTCCAATAAAAGAAGTAACTGTTCTAACAAAGTATTAGGTTTATTAACCGATATTTTATATAATTTCAATAAACTCTTAATATCAAAATCTTCTTCGTATGATAAAGAAAAATCAAAATTATTAATTACACTATTTAAACTATTCAACATTTTTTTATAACTAACCCTTATTTTATTTTTTATTTCCTCATCTATTTCTATATCAATCAAATCATATAATTTACCTATTATCTTCTTACTATTCAAATCAATATTAAAAAAATCAATATAAACATCAACATAACTAGACAAATTAATTTCCTTATTATTTTCAAAAAAATTAACTTCTTCTACCAATAATTTATTAGAAACACTAACTAAATCATTAATAACCCTATAAAAATAATGCTTATTTTTCAAACATAAACTATTCACAAAAAATTCATCAAAATCAATTGAATTATCTAAATAATCAAAATTAATTTTCATAAAACAACTAACCTTTCATCACTATCTAGTATCTTACTACTAGAACACCCTATTATATACTTCATCTGGGAATATTGTTTTTCAGTTATAACCAAAGTCTGAATAAGACCTCTTTTAGGTGAATTTTTTTGAATTCTTTTATACAATAAATCCGATTGAACATTATTTAAAATCAACTTGCAATAAACAGACTCTTGCATCATAATAAACCCCTCATTTAATAAAAATCTTCTAAACTTTATATAATTTCTTTTATCTTTCAAATAAACATTTGGCAAATCAAAAAACACAATAGTTCTCATAATTCTATTTCTCATATTTAAACCCTATATACGGCTTATCACTTTCAATAAAATCAAAAATATTTTTAACATACATTTTAATAATATCTTTCAAAGTATAACTTTTACCATTGTATAAAAAATAATTATTAAACAAATCAATTATTTTATATTTCATATTTGTATCTAATTTACAAGTTTGATTAGAATAAACAAAAGAATCAATTATCACACGAAAACTTTCCATTAAATCACAAGACAAATTAAAATTATTAAATTCATTCTTATGATGAATCCCTAATTGAGTAATATATCCTAAACTAAAAATTTCTTTATTAAAAGTAGATAATAAAATACTATAACCATAATTTAACATATGATTAATATCATCGCTTGAATGTCTAGTAAATTTTTTACCAAACAATTCATTAAAATAAACCTTCGCAGCCATTCCTTCTCTATTAGTTTTATCTGCAATCATAATATCAGGGATATACGACACTAACAAATCATATTTAGGAGAATTAATATAATTCAAAAACTGTGCTTGATTTATTATTTTATCTTTAATAATATTAGTCCAAACTTTATCTTTAATATCTTTTGACCACTTAACTTGTAAATATATTTTTTTACTAGAATTATGTGACATATAATAATTATTAAACTCACCAAAGGGGTTATGTTTTTCATCACAACAAATTAAATTTATTTTATTAACAGACAACTCTTTTAATAAAAAGGTAGAAATAGACACTGCTATTGAATCTACAACAATAGTATCTATTTCTGACAAGTGAATATATTTTTCTTCTAAATCTTGTTTAACAACCAAACATCTGTTTTTATAACTTAACCTAGATTGCTTAGATATTATAACAGTTCTAAAACTCATTAATTACCTCTTTAATACCTGTAGTAGAATTATTTATTGCTTTAAAATGTGAAATTGTTCGCTTTTCCTTTCTACCAAAAGCCATACTTAATCCAATACATTTTAAATTAGCTGGTGAACTATTAGTTCTTAATAATTTAAATAATTCTTTTATCACTGATTCTTTAGATTCTACACTATCAATCAACCCGACTGCATCAACTAATTCGTCAACTAAATTATTATATAATTTATAATTAGTATTAATTTTTTTGATAATAAATAATAATAGTTCATCTATCATAACTTTATAATTTAGTACTTTATCTTTACCATATCCTGTAAATAATGCTTTTAAAGTATATTTATATTTTTCGATTTCTTCTTTTTTAAATTGAAATTCAATCGCATTGCAAACTTCAACCTTAGCTGTAGCTCCCACCAAATAACAAATTTGTCCATCCCAGTCAACTTTAGTGTTGAATTCTATTTTATTAGACAATATTTCTACATTGCTTTCTTCTGGCAATTCTAATAACGTTTTAACATAAGAAATTATAAAATCATTATTTTTCTTAGCTTTTACATCTATATAGATTGGAATACCAATTAATCTTTGCTCAACTTTTTTCTTCTTTTCATATTTAACCAATAAAATATAAGCAGGATTTAACGAAGTATAAGATCCATATAAAACAGATGGTAAATTATCTTTTAAATTAACACCTTTTTTACCTTTTGAATTTTTTGTTTGATTATAGAACTCACCTTTTCTGATACTAGTTTTTTTAGTTACAATAATATCGTTTCTATGTAATGTATCAAATATAATTTTATTTAAATTAATAATAAATGAATTAGGAACACCAGTTACTTCATCATAATCAAATCTAGGATCTAAACTATTAATAACATATCCATATTTTAATTCACTATATAATTTATTATCATACAAATATCTATTAAACTTTTTAAGATCTTCAAAATCAATATTTTTCTTTAAATATTTTTTTTGATAAAAACCAAGTACACAAGCTAAATAAGCATCGTGAGCATGGTGATAATTATTAATTTCTCTAAACTTAAACAACTCAAACTTCTTTCGATAATTCGAACTTAAATTAGCATGTAAATAAATAATTTGTGTATCACTATAAATATTCTTTAAAATATTAGCAACATGCTTTGTTATCTGTCTAGTTTCAACTAACTGTCTATTTATAAAACCTTCAATATCTTCATCTTTATAAACTGTTTTAGTTAAATTATAAAACTTTTTACTCGATATCAACTTCATTTTTGAAAGATGATTCCAAAATGCTTTCATTTCATTATTTTGATAAATTTTAGGTAAAACAAAACTATTTTTCTTTAATTGATTACATTCTTTTAACACAAGAGCTTTATTATCTAATGAATTATCAGGAATCAAAGACCTTGGAACAATATGATCAACTTCACAATCCCTTAAATCATTAATATCTAACTTAGTCCCTGTATATAAACATCTTCCCTCTTGAATAAAATATAAAAATATCATTTCACTCATTTTATCATCTTCATTATTAAGTTCTTTTAATAAATCTTTATAATTTCTGATATCTTCTTTATGCTTATCATAAGTTTTTTTCAAAAGTTCTTTTCTAGAATCAGTTCTTTTCTTTTCTCCTTCTTCTCTAGCCATTTCAATAACTATATCAGTAGGTTCATACCCAATATAATTAACTAATTCATCAACAATTTTTAAAGCCTGATAAATACCCCTTTTAGTTGCTGGAGAAGTCGCTAAATCTTTAACTAACGAATAATCTATTTTTAAACTTTCGTTATTCATATTTTCATTATCAATTAACTCAAGAAAATTAAAAGTTTTTAAGTTGATAATTTGCATAAAATTATAACTAGTTGTACGCATCAAATCCATAATTGATACATATTTATTTTCACTCTTATCTAAAGAAGGTAAATCAACCAATAATTTTTCACATAAATTACTCCAACCATTATATCTTTTTTTAATTAGTCTAGAAATTGCAGAATCACTTAAATCAGAATACTCTTTTTTTAATTTCAAAAGCAAAATTTCTTTATCTTCAAAAACAGTAATGTATTTTATTATTTTTTCAGCATCACTTACATCATAGCTTGTATTAGCAAAAAATCCTTCATCTCCAAAAAAATCAATATAAGATGACATATTATTAGCAAATTTATTATTTGCACCATATCCACTTATTTCAATATTTACCATTTCATATTCATTTATAGATTTAATATAATCAACAAATATTTTACTAGTGATATTTCTTTCTTTTAAAAACAATTCATTATAAATTTTATTTATCAAATCAAGACTTATTACTTGTTTATCTATTTTAATATTTTTTAACTCATTTAACACTTTAAACTCAGAATACAAAATACTATCAGCAGGCATGACTTTTTCCTTAATAAGATATGTACAATTAGAAATCATTTTTTCTATAAATTTAATTGCGCTTTCTTCTTTATTTACAACACGATCAAAATTATATGGAGTTATAATCTCTTGAGAATATTTCTTTATCCACGCGTTTTTATTATCAACACCCGACTTATCAGTAGTCGTATTTAACGGTCCAACATAATAAGGAATTCTAAACTCTAGTAACTTAATTAATTTATATTTTCCATCTTCTGATAACTCTAATAAATTAGTATAATAAACACTTTGATTTTTTATAATATTTAACAATTCACTTTTATTTAATTGATAAGGAAATTTACCATTATTTGAATCTGTTAATCTAGGTAAAAAAGTTCCATTTTCTAATTCTATCATTTTATCGCTTAAATCAAATAACTGTTTTTCACTAAAACTATTTTTATCTAATTTGTCTATTTCTTTAGTTAATTCCTTTTTAAAATCATCATAAATAATACTATTATTAACATATCTAGAGTAAAGAGACGCTTTGTCAAAATCTTTTTCTAGTACTTTTTTAAATAATTTTTTATCACTTCTAAATAATTTTCTTAAAAAAACCAAATCTTCTTTATGTTTATTATAACGTTCAACCATTAAACCAGAAACAGTTGTTTCTTTGCTATCATTAAATAAAGATTTTAAAAATACCATATCGTATAAATCTTTAAAACTTTTTACAACCTCAATATACTCACCTAGTTTAGATTCAAAATCATCATACTTTTCTTCAAAAGCATTAGTTTTAAACTCTAAATCTATTTTTTCTTCAAACTCAACATTTAACATTTTAGCAACATTAAACTTATTACCAAGTAGCATACTAGTAAACTCGTTAGCAAAATTACTATTCATATAATCACTAAAATAATCTTTTAAACATTTCTTTTTATCTGTTTTAGATTTTTGATTTAATGCATTTTCTAGCATACTATAATCACTTGTAGCAATATTAGAAATATCAATTATATCTTCCTTTAAAATTGAATTAACAGTTTCAAACGACTCTAAAAATTTACTTTTCAAATCTATTTTATCAGTATTGAAATTATCTGCATCATATAAAAAATTCCCTCTGTATTTTATAATATGGTGAACCGCTAAATAAACAAGTCTAATATCTACTTTTTCTGTTGATTCACACAAATGCTTTCTTAAATGATATATCGTAGGATATTTTTTATTATATTCTTTCACCATTCTTTTTTCTTCGCGACTAATTTTATGCAATTTATTAAAATCATCTAGTTCATTATAAAAAGACTCATTTAATTTTGAAAAAAAATCAGCATCAACTTTATTTATTTCTTCTAAAAAAATTTTTCTTAAAAGCTTAATTCTTGTCCTTCTTCTATCATATCTTCTTCTAGTAGATCTAAACCCTCTTCTCGCTACAGCAACCTCAGCGTTCTCAAAAAGTCGAGCCCCCCATAAATACTTATTACCTTTTCTAACAACCTTTTGATTTTCATCTACAACTGCATATCCAACTGATGATGTTCCAATATCTAATCCTATACTATAATTTTTCACTTGCATTACCTCCAAAAAAGTGATATTATTAAATTGTCTTAATTCCATTTAAGATGACATAGAGTTAAAATAAAGGTTTTGATTTATCATTACCCTAATCAATTACTAAATGTGATAAACTGCTTAGGCAGTTATTTTTTTTACCATTTTTTGACAATTTATATATAAATCTAGTATATCACTTATAGTAAACTTTTAACAGTGCTATTTCACAAGCATACTTTTCTTTTGCTTTTATTAAACAATTTAAAATAAAAAGTTATATTTTCTTTAAATAAGTAAATAATATTATTAAAGGAGGTATGAAATATGGCTACTAAAAAAAGTGTCGCTGCTTCTAAAAAAAATATAAAAAAAGCAATAAAAGCGCATAAAGAAAATTCAAAACATAACGGTATAGATACTGATAACGATAATAGATAAAAAAAGACACTTGAAAAAGTGTTTTTTTTAATAAAAATTAACCCTACCTAAATTATACAAAAAAATACATACTATGCTATAATTAATAATAGAAAAGAGGTTTTTAAATGGATTTAATAAATTTATCAATTTTAATTTTTATAATATTAGAAAGTTCAAACGTAATTATACTATACTTCTTTCCTGATTCTAAATTAGGAAACGGAGTTGCTGTATTTAATAATTACCATCTAATAAAAAAAGATGAAGATAATTATCTATTTGCAAAATATTTAATTAACTGGGTGGCAGGAACAAAACTAATATTTATAACATTATTAGCCGTCATCTTATTCTTAGGAAGTGAAATTTTAAAAGTATGGGCATTAGTGGTATTAATCTTTTCTATCGTTACTTACTTTTTTAGACTACACGTTATTATTTCTAAACTAGACAAAAAAAACATGATAACACCAAAGAATTATTCCAAAGCACTACTGGCAATGATCATATCTTTTATTATCATGTTTACTATACCATTAATTTTATATTTAATTTAAAACAACTTAAAGTTGTTTTTTTATTGCAGAGAAAAAATGCTTATGCAGCATTTCTATTATCTCTGTTGTTTTTTCTTGCATCTCTGCATTCTTTACATCTTTGTGGTTCGCTAAAATCTCTTTGAGCGTAAAATTCTTGTTCACCAGCAGTGAAAATGAATTCTTTACCACAATCTTTACAAACGATAGTTTTGTCTTGCATTTAAATACCTCCTCTTATAGTTTAATTAAATACTCTTATCCATAAAAAGAAATAAAAAATTTAATTCATTTATATTATATACTTTTTATTTTAAATATGCAAACAATTTTTGAAATATTTAATTTATTTAATTTTATAGTATATTAAATATAAATATGACTAAAAGTCCTAAAATAACTCTGTAATATCCAAAAACCTTAAAATTATGATTTTTAATATAATTCATTAATAGCTTAATAGCTATTATACTAGTTATAAATGCAACAACAAAACCGGTTAATAATATAACAATTTCCATACTTGTAAAAACAAAACCAAACTTAAGAATCTTTAATAAACTAGCACCTATCATTACGGGAATTGCTAAAAAGAAAGTAAATTCAGCAGCAACCTCTCTTGAAAGACCAATTATAATTGCACCTATAATTGTAGCACCCGATCTAGAAGTACCTGGTATAAGCGCTAAAACTTGAAACATTCCAATATAAAGAGCTGCTTTATAAGTTATTGTACTCAAATCTGTTACAATTGGTTTTTTATCTTTAGATTCTATAATTATATATAAAACTCCATAAACTATTAGCATCAATGCGACTACTAAATAGTTATAAAATAATTCATCAATTAAATCATTAAATAAAATTCCTATTACACCAGCGGGAATACAAGCTACTAAAACTTTAAACCATAAATCAAAAGTAGATTTTTTTTCTTCTTTTGTTTTACTAAAACTAAAAGGATTTAACTTTTTAAAATATAATATCACGACCGCTAATATAGCACCTAATTGAATAAAGACTAAAAATAGTTCTTTAAATTCGGCTGTCGTATTCATTTTTATAAATTCATCCATTATAATTAAATGTCCTGTACTGCTTATTGGTAACCATTCAGTTATACCCTCTACAATACCAAAAATAATTGCTTTTATTATATCTATCATTTTATACACATCCTAAATTAATTATATCATTTTATTTTATGCAAATAAATAACTTAATATAATAATTCAGTATAAAAAAAATAAATCTCAACTTATTTTTTTATCATTGCTTTTAACTTTTTGATAAATCCTAAATTTCCTTCAGGATTCTCATACCCTAATTCTTCTGGAAATTGAAATGAGATATATCCTTTTTTTTGCCATAATAAATCTCTAAGGGCATACATTTTAAAATTCAACAACGACTCCCTAATCAACATATCAACACTTTCACTTCTAACTTCGTCATCCAAACCATAAAATTCTTTACTAATTTGATTTTTTTCATCCACAACTTCTTGACCTAATAAAATTATTTCCTTTTCTGTTAAAGATGAATATTTATCAAAATCGATTATCCAATCTAAACTATTAAAATAAGCAATTT
>JAWXUI010000045.1:0-8125 GCA_044432805.1 Mycoplasmatota bacterium
GTATTTTTAATAAGTTCTTTAGCATTTTCTATAATTGGGTTACAATCTCCATTGTTATTTGGATTAATTTGCGGAATAACAAATATAATACCTTATGTAGGTCCGTATATTGGTGGTTTTCCAGCGGCAATAATTGGTTTATCACAAAGTGTAACAATCGGAATTTTAACAATAATAGCAATTGCTATAATTCAATTTTTAGAAGGTAATTTCTTGCAACCTGTTATATTATCAAAAACTACAAAATTACATCCAGTGTTAATAATAATGGGATTATTAGTATTCGGTTATTTCTGGGGAATCCTTGGTATGATTGTAGCGACACCTATTTTGGCAACATTAAAAGCAATATTTTTATTCTTTGAAGAAAAATATGACTTATTTACATTTGAGGAGGAAACAGAATGAATATAAAAGATTTATATATAGATTATTTTAAAAAATTAGATCACGCACTTATTCCAAGTGCTCCAGTAGTACCAGAAAATGATGCATCAGTTTTATTTAATACAGCTGGAATGCAACCTTTAGTGCCATATTTAATGGGTAAAGTTCATCCATATGGTAAAAGACTTTGCAACTATCAAAAATGTATTAGAACAAATGATTTAGATAGTGTAGGAGATAAAACACATCATACCTTTTTTGAAATGTTAGGTAATTGGAGTTTAGGTGATTACTTTAAAGAAGAAAGCATAACTTATAGTTTTAATTTTCTTACAAAGGTGTTAAATATACCAGTTGATAAATTAGCGGTAAGTGTATTTGTTGGAAATGAAGATATAAAAAAAGATGATGTATCAGCAAATGTTTGGAAGAGTTTAGGAATAAGCAAAGATAGAATTGCTTATTTACCAGAAGAAGATAATTTTTGGATAGCTGGAGACACTGGACCTTGTGGTGGGGATACAGAAATATTTTATTTTAGGAGCAATGAAAAAACGCCAGAAAAATTTGATCCAACTGATAATAGATGGGTAGAAATATGGAACAATGTTTTTATGGAATATCATAAAGGTGAAACAATCACAGAACTAGAATCTAAAAATGTAGATACGGGTATGGGATTAGAAAGAATTGTTTCTGTTATTGAAGGTGTTGATGATAATTATAAAACAACAGTATGGAATGATATTATAAAAGAAATAGAAGATATCAGTTCAAAACCTTATTTTGGTAATGAAATGAGTATGCGTATAATTGCAGATCATATCAGAACTGCTGTGTTTATAAGTGCTGATGAAGCAATGATAAAACCATCTAATACTAATCAAGGATATATATTAAGAAGACTTATCAGAAGAGCAATAAGACATGCTAAAAAGTTAAATATAGATATTGATTCTAATTGGGAACAAAGAATTGCTAATGTAATTACTAATCAATACAACCAATATTATAGTGAATTAGAAAAAAACCATGAAACTGTATTATCAGTATTAAAAAATGAAAAAGAAAAATTCAATAAAACTATTGAAAAAGGTTTAAAAGAATTTGAAAAAATTGTTTTACAAAATCCAGAATCAATCGACGGAAAAACAGCATTTAAATTATATGATACATATGGATTCCCAATAGAATTAACAGAAGAAATAGCAAAAGAACACAAACTAAGCGTTGATGTATTAGGATTTGATGAAAAATTTAAAGAACATCAAGAAAAGTCTAGATCAGCTGCCAAATTTAGTGGTGGAATGGCTAATAACAGTGAAAAAGTTATTCAATATCACACTGCAACGCATTTATTGAATGCTGCATTGAAAATAGTTGTCGATAAAAGTGTTTGTCAAAAAGGATCAAACATAACAGAAGAAAGATTAAGATTTGACTTTTTATGTGATCATAAATTAACACCAGAAGAGGTAAATAAAACTCAAGATTTAGTTAACGAATGGATAGAATCTAGTCTAGATGTCAAAGTTGTTGAAATGAGCAAAGAAGAAGCTATTAAAACAGGTGCAGAATGTATGTTCATTGAAAAATATCCTGACGTTGTAACAGTTTATTTTATCGGTGATGTATCTAGCGAATTATGCGGAGGACCACATGTTTTAAATACTAAAACTTTAGGTCATTTTAAAATAAAGAAAGAAGAAGCAAGTTCGGCTGGTGTAAGAAGAATAAAAGCCATCTTAGAATAGGAGGAAAAATATATGATAGAATTCATAGGGTTCGTAACGGGTTTTTGCTTGTTTTTAGCTATGCTTTTATATTTTTTTCATAATATTATATATTCAACTGGATTTTTAATATTTTTACTTTGTTTGATATTTGTTATTATATTATTATACTTATCTTACAAGAAAACAGAAAGAAAGCATTTTAATATGATACAAGACGAATTGCAACAAACATTAATTGATTATATACAAAAAAAGAGGCATTTAAAGCTTTCTAATTATGAACTTGTAATTATTGAATCATACACAGAAGATATTAATTTAATAGCAGGTGAAAATTTACTGTTTAAGAAAGGTAATGATCTTTGCTTTTTTCCTAATGTTCCAACTATGGATAATTATTTGTTATATGGAAATGTTGAAGTAATTAAAATAAAAAATATAAAAGAACTTTTATATACTGGGAATATAGAAAAAAATTCTTATTTTGATAATCTTAATAATATCAATATAAATCAGTATGACGATAGAAGAACAAAAATAATATATGGTGATGAAGAAATAGTATTAGATTATTATGCATTAGAAAAAATAAGAAAATTATTTAAGGGGAATATATGAAATTAACCATAATTAAAGTTGGCTATTTGCAAACAAATTGTTATATTTTAAAAAAAGATAGTAATTGTATAGTAGTTGATCCTGGTGATAATTATGAACTTATTTTAGAAAACTTAAAAAATTTGAATCTTTTAGCTGTTTTTATAACCCATAATCATTTTGATCATGTTGGGGCCTTAGAACAGTTAAAGAAAAAATTTGAAGTTCCGGTTATCACAAATAAAAAAATAAAAATAAAATATTTTGATTACGAAATAATAGAAACTCCTGGACATACTATGGATTCAGTCTCATTTTATTTTGATGAAACTATTATGTTTACCGGTGATTTTCTATTTAAAGAAAATATCGGAAGAACAGATTTAAATGGATCTATGGAAGATATGCAAAGAAGTATTAAATTGATAAAAGAATATCCAATTAATACTATTATTTGCCCTGGACATGGAGATAAAACTATATTAAAACATGAAATGAAATATAATCCTTATTTTATTTGATGTTTTTTTTCATCTTAAAAACAAATGAATTACACATAAAAATATTATTATGTAATTGTGGAAATAAAAAAAGATATATATTAATATAATTCATAAAAAACACACGATATTTTCACATAAATAAGATAAAATATAATTGTTGGAGGTGATAGATGATAAAAATGTCAAAAATAAAAAAGAATTAAATTAACGCGAAGTATAATTGTTAATATTTATAATTATAGCTGTCGTGCTAATAATAGAAAACACTTTATATAAAAATTAATGTAATACCTTAATATACCCCGAAAACCAAGATTACTCCCTTGGTTTTTTATTGCTTTAAAATATTAAATAGAGTACAATATATATGGTGATAATTATGGCAATTCAAGTAGATTCAAGATTAGTAAAACAAAATGATACTTTTTTAGCGCTTAGAGGAGTTTCTAGTGATGGACACGATTATATTAACAAGGCAATAGAAAACGGTGCAACAAAATTAATTGTTGAACGAGGAACTTATAGCATTGATTATGAAACGGTAGAAGATACAAGAAAGTACTTAGCGGACTATTTGAAAAATCAAGAATTTTTAAAAGAAATAAAAATAATTGGAATAACTGGAACAAATGGTAAAACCACAACAGCTTATTTATTATCAACGGCTTTAAATAAACTTGGTAATAAAACAGCATATATTGGAACAATTGGTTTTTATTGTGGTAAAAAAATAAGAAATTTACCAAATACAACACCAGATTTACTAGAACTTTACACTATGTTTAAAGAAGCGTATGATATGGGTGCAAAAACTATAATAATGGAAGTTAGTAGCCAAGGGATATCTTATGGAAGAATAATGGGAATAAAATTCGATATAGCTGCATTTACAAATTTAACCCAAGACCATCTAGACTATCATATTACTATGAAAGATTATGCTTTAGCAAAACAACAATTATTTAAACAAATAAAAAAAGATGGTATTTCGATAATAAATAATGACGATTCATATAAAAATTATTTCTTATTAAATGAAAGTGATGTAACTTTTGGATTTGCCAAATCTGATTTTCAAATCACAAATTATGAAATGAAAAGCGACGGTTCGATATTTACATATACTTATAAAAACAAAGAATATACAATCAACTCAAACCTAATAGGAAAATATAATCTATATAATTTATTACTAGTAGTTGCAATCATGCATACTCTAAAATATGATTATGAACATATAAATAAGGTAATATATTCACTATCCGCTCCAAGTGGTAGATTTGAACAAGTAAAATATTTAAATAATGTAATCGTAATTGACTACGCACATACGCCTGATGCTGTTTCTAAATTGATTGAAACTGTAAAAGAAATAAACCACAATAAAATTTATACTATTTTTGGATGTACTGGAGATCGTGATAGAACAAAAAGACCAATTATGTTTGATTTAATAAGTAAAGAAAGTAATCATGTAATTATAACAAACGATGATCCTCATGACGAAGAAGAGATGCAAATAGTAAAAGACATTTTAGAAAATAAACAAAGAGGTAATTATGAAGTTATTTTAAATAGAAAAAAAGCAATCGAAAAAGGAGTTTCACTATTAAAAGAAAATGACTTTTTATTGATATTAGGAAAAGGGCATGAAGATTTTATGATAATAAAAGATAAAAAGATACCTTTTAATGATAAATTTGTATTAGAGGAGATATTAAATGCAAAAACCGTTAACAAATGAAAAATTTTTAAAAATATATTTTCTTCTTTCAGCTGCAAACATAGAAAATGAAATGTTAGCATTTTTTCCTTTTTCTTATGAAGAAGGTTTTACTGAGATGATAAGAGATTACTCGTTTAATGAATGTTATTTAAACCATGATATTTCTTTCTTGTTAGGCGATTTTAAAAGCGAAACGTCTAAATTAAATGATGATTTATTTAGAAAAACATTAAAAAGATTACAAGATGAAGAAGGATTTACAATCGAATACGATTTAGAAGAAAAAACTTTCGTTGTTAAACTAACAACAGAAACATTGAATAAATGGGACAAAGATACTCTAGACGTTCAAGATAGTGTTATAAAAGACATAGCTTCAATAAGTAATTATGTAAGTAATGAAAGCTATAGGTTGAGAGTAGAAAATAGCATTAGTAATTATAGAGTTCAAAAAAGTAGTGATGGAATTAAACATATAATGTAAAAATGATTAAACAAAACGCCTTAATTTAATAAAATATATTGAGGTGTTTTATTATGATAAAAAATAATTCAAAAAAAATAAATAAAGGAGATACTTTTATTGCAATAAAAGGAGTAAATAGTGATGGACATGACTATATCATAGAAGCTATTAATAACGGAGCTTCTAAAGTAATCGTTGAACAAGGTCTTTATAATGTTGAAACAATAGTCGTAGATGATACAAAAAAATATTTAGAAAAATATTTATATGATAATTATTATGAGTTAATAAAAAATATAAAATTAATTGGAATAACAGGAACAAATGGAAAAACAACAACCGCTTTTTTAACTTATCAAGCATTAAATAAATTAAATAAAAAAACAGCATATATTGGAACAATAGGTTTTTATTTAAATGACAATGCAAGAGAGTTAAACAATACGACTCCTGATATATTAGAACTTTATCAAATGCTCATAGAATGTAGTAATAATAATATAGAATATGTAGTAATGGAAGTTAGTAGCCAAGCAATGTCTTATGGAAGAGTTAATACACTTTTGTTTGATTATGCAATATTTACAAATTTAACGCAAGATCATTTGGATTATCATATAACCATGAAAAATTATGCTTTAGCAAAAAGAAAATTATTTGACTTATTAAAGGAAGATGGAGTTTCAATTATCAATAGTGATGATTTATATTATAAAATGTTTATAACTTTAAATTGTATAACTTATGGAAAAAATGGAGATTATAAATTGGAATTATCTAAAGATTTAATTGTTAATAATGAAATATATAAAACTAACTTAATAGGGGATTTTAATAAATATAATTTAACAGCATTAATAGCTTTATTAGATAATTTAAAATTAGATTATAAAAATATAATAAGCGAATTATATCCACCAAAAGGTAGAATGCAAATAATAAATTATAATGATAAATTAATAATAATAGATTATGCACATACACCAGATGCTGTATTAAAAGTATTAAAAACTTTTAATGAAAAAGTAATAACAGTAATAGGTTGTGGTGGAAATAGAGATAAATTAAAAAGGCCAATTATAGGTAAAATAGCAACAGAAAATTCTGAGTTTGTTATATTTACTAATGATAATCCAAGAAATGAAAATGAAGATAACATAATAAATGACATAATTAATGGTTTAAAAAATAATAATTATGATATAATTAAAAGTAGAGAAGAAGCAATAAAAAAAGGTATACAAATGCTTGATAGCCATGATATACTTGTTATTCTTGGAAAAGGACATGAAAATTATCAACAAATAGGAAATGAAAAATTTCATTTTGATGATTTTTTAGTCGCTTTAAATTATATTAGGAGATGATATTATGTTGATATTGGCAAAAGCAATATTAGCAATGATGATTGGGTTTGTAATAGCTGTTTTTTTTGGACTAGTGCTTATACCAATATTAAAGAAAGTTAAAATCAAGCAAACACTAAGTGTTTTCTTAACTAAAAATCATAAAAGTAAAGAAGGAACACCTACAATGGGTGGGCTCATATTCATAATTCCAACAATACTAACAATGATTTATTTGCTTATAACAGATAAAGTGGATAATTCATCTAATCTATTTTTAGTTTTATTTGTATTCTTAGGATATGCAATGCTTGGGTTTATAGACGATTATTTGATAATAAAAAGAAATAATAATGAGGGACTAACAGAATTTCAAAAACTAGTCGGGCAATTAATTATTTCACTTGTATTCTTTTACTTATATATGTCTTTTGGAAATAATCCAATAATAGATATTCATATGTTTAATTTAGAAATACATTTAGGCCCACTATATGGAATCTTTTTATTACTTGTATTAATTGCTACATCTAATGCTGTAAATATAACAGATGGACTAGATGGCTTAGCTGGTGGACTATCTTTAATTTCTTTTTTAGCGCTTGGTATAATAAGTTGGGGATCAACTGGAATATTAGGTTATGAAGGAATAGCAATATTTTGTTTTGTTCTAGTTGGTTCTTTATTAGGGTTCTTAGTTTATAACGCATACCCTGCTAAAGTATTCATGGGAGATACAGGTTCTTTAGCGCTAGGTGCAGCAATGGCCGCTGTCGCAATAATTACAAGACATGAGATTACTTTAATTATTGTAGCAGGTGTGTTTGTAATAGAAACGCTAACTTGTATTATTCAAATGATTGCTGGAAGATATTTTGGTAAAAAAATATTTTTAATGGCACCACTTCATCATCATTTTGAAAAACTAGGATGGAAAGAATATGACATAGTGAGAATGTTTTATATTGTTGGTTTATTATTAACAATGAGTGCAATTTGCTTTGGAGTATGGATATAAAAACGAAATATTTTCGTTTTTTTTAATTTAAGGGTATAATAAGTATAGGTGGTAAGATGGAAACAAAAATAGTGATTTTTAAATCAAATAAAGATGACGGAAATATGTCTTATAAATATGGGGACAAAAAAGAAGTTTTTAATAATAGAAAAAAATTTTTTGATAAAAATAATATAGAAATAGATAATACAATAGGATTAATATGTGAAAATCAAAATAAAATATTGCATATTATTAACAAGCCAACAGATGAATTTTTATATTGCGATGGTATTATTACTAAATTAAAGAATTTTTATTTTTCAGTTAACTTTGGTGATTGTGTTCCATTTTTTGTAACAAATAA
>JAWXUI010000046.1:0-7387 GCA_044432805.1 Mycoplasmatota bacterium
TACATCTTTACTTCCATTTACAATAGAATAGATTTCATTATAAGTATTACTACTTGCCCCTACATCTAATTGAGAACCTGTAGTAACTAAGTTTAAAGTATGTCCTTCTACTAATTCATATTCAGTATTATCATAAGACCAAGAATCTTTTGTTAAAGAAGTTCCATCATATACTTTTTCAGCAGAATCAGTAACAATAGTAAGTAATCTATGAGTAATAATAATCTTACCTAAATCAATAGTTAACTCATAATTGTTTGTTACATCTTCTTCATTAAATAAGACAATAACTTTATCTTCATTGTAATAGTTAATCTCTTCACCAACATCAGTTAAAGAAGCTGATGCTGTAATAGTTAATTCATGTCCTTCCACTAATAAATAAGTAGAATTATTATATTCCCAACCATCAACTACTAATTCTTCACCATCATATACTTTTTCACCAGTTGCTGTAATAACAGATACTGATCTTTTTTCAATTTCTAATATACCAGTTTCAATTCTTAAATCATAATTATTTGATACATCGATACTATTTTCATCTAAAATATATTCATTTTCATATGTATTATCTTCTGTACCAAAATTTGTTATTGTTCCATTAACAGTAATATATAATTCATGTCCTTCTACTATTGAAGTACCACCTAAATAAACAATTATTGAATTTGTTAAAGGAGTTCCATCGTATACTTTTTTATCATCATTTGTTTTAATAACAACAACTTTCTTAGTAATAACTAATTCACCATAGATATATGATTCAATATTATAATTTGATGTTACATCATTATCATTTTCATCATATATTTTAATACTATAAGTATTTTTTCCAGAATCAGTTACATCTTTTTCTCCAACTTTTTGATCTACAGTAGAATAATGGAAATCAACAATATTACTAACACTATGATTTTCATTAATTTGGAATTGACCATTATATACATATTCACCATTAGATGTCGTTACTGATACTGTTCTTGATGTTACTTCTAATGTACCTTCATTAATTGTTACAATGTAATTACTTGAAACATTTGAAGAACTATCTGTAATTGTAAAAGTAGAGTATGTATTATCACTTGTACCAACTTCTAATTTAAACCCTGTAATAACTAAGTTTAAAGTGTGTCCTTCAACTAATTCAAATTTAGTATTATCATAAGACCAAGTATCTGCTTCAAGATTAGTTCCATCATATTCTTTTTCAGCACTTCCAGTAATAATAGTAACTTCTCTTGCTGTTATTGTTAATGTACCTAGTAATACTGTTACTTCGTAATTACTTGTTACATTAGTAGATCCACTTAATACTTCATATGTATTATCTGTTATATTACTTACAGTACCAACATTTGTTATTGTACCAATAATATTTAATTCTAATTTATGATCTAAAACAAAATTAGAACTTGTTATTGTATATGTATCTTTTGTTAAAGGAGTTGCATCATATACCTTTTCAGCGCTATCTGTTGTCACTGTAACTTTTCTAGATGTAATTGTTAAACTACCTAGTAATACTGTTACATCATAATTACTTGTTACATTAGTAGATCCACTTAATACTTCATATGTATTATCTGTACTATTACTTACAGACCCAGCATTTGTTATTGTACCAATAATATTTAATTCTAATTTATGATCTAAAACAAAATTAGAACTTGTTATTGTATATGTATCTTTTGTTAAAGCTGTTCCATCATATTCTTTTGTAGCACTATCTGTTGTTACTGTAATTTTTCTTGCTGTTATTGTTAGGGTACCATGTGTAACTTTAATAATATAATTACTTGTTACATCTTTACTACCTTCATTTACAACAAAACTCGTGTGAGTATTTTCAACACTTCCAACATTTGTTATTGAAGCATTTGTTGTAATTACTAATTCATGAGTTAATGATAGTTTATTAGAACTTACGTATTCCCATCCATTATTTGATAAAGACGTACCATCATATTCTTTTGTATCATCTTTAGTAATAACTACGACTTCTCTTGCAGTTATTGTTAATGTACCATCAACATATTTAATATTATAACAGTAGCTTACATCAGTACTATTTTGTGTAATTTTAATAGTTAATTTATTTGCGACACTAGATACATCTGTAATTTGAGTATTAGTTACTACTGTGATTATATCACCAGATACTAATCCATTACTCGTAAATAATTTATTCTCTAAAATAGTTCCATCATATACTTTAGACGCATCAGATGCAACTATTGTAATATCTTTTTGTGTAATCTTCAACTTACCATAAACGTATGTAATATTATACGATGATGTACAATTAGTTGAACCATTATATGTTGCTATAACGACGTTATTTTCAATTTCCCCAGCATATGTAATTTTAGATGCACTCGTTATATAATAATCATCATTTCCCTCTAAAGTGAAATCTACATTAGCATTTTGTAGATATGATCCATCATATACTTTTTCAGCACTTTGTGTAGTAATTGTAATATCTTTTTGATTAATTGTTAACTTACCATAAACATATGTAATGTTATAGTTATTACTAAATCCATCAGAGTTTGTTGATACTACTAAATTGTTATTTACTTCACCATAAAAAGTAATACTATTATTTGAAATAAGAATTATTTCATCACCAGATACTAATCCAGTGTTAGTAAATTTAGTATTAATTAATTCAGTAGAATCATAAGTCTTTGATGCAGACTCAGTAGTAATAACTAAATCTTTTTTGTTTATACTTAAAGCACCATTTATTTTAGTTATATTATACATGTGAGTTATATCATTATTCCCAACATATATTTTATCAACTGATATTACATTTTGTGTAGTACCAAAGTTTTTAATTGAACCTGTAATTTCATAATCATATTCATGACCTTCTATTAAGTTAGACACAGTATGTTCATTGAATGAAAGGTTTGTACCATCGTATGTTTTGTTAGTACTCGAAGCAGTAAATGAAACACTTCTTTTAGTTAAAGTTAAATTAGATTCAATAGGTGTAAAATTATAACATGTTGAAACATCCACACCTTCTTTATTAACAATCTTAATTGATTCAACAATTGGAGATACTGTTTGAGTTTCTAATGAATAGAAATTTTCATAATCAATATCACCGTAAGTAATAGTGTCACCTGATTCTAATGATGCTGTAAAACTAGGTGTATTTCCAAACACTAAAGAACTATTTGAAACTTTAATATTAGAATCTTTTGGTGATATAGTAAAAGTAAATGTTTCTCCTTTTGCTGTACCAAATGGTTTATTAGAAGTTGCTCTAACCTCATATTCACCAGGGATTATAGGCTCTGTTGAACTCCATGAGGAAGATTTTACTTCTCTAAATTCAAAAGTACATTCCCCCCATAAAGATTCAGCATATAAAGTAATTTTTTCACCATAAGTAATATCGGACACAGATTGTAAATCTGTTGTAATTGAACCCTTAACTGAAAGTAATCCTACTACAGTTGCAAGTAATAAAACTAATAAACTAATTATAGGTACTTTAAATTTAAATAAAATACTTTTTGCTTTAGCAACACGCTGTATTTTAGCTTCATATCTTTCATATAACATAATCTGTGTCCTCCTTTTCTTTTATGTAGTGATTATCGATCCATTGATCGTATAATTAAAGTTTAATGATACTTCTTCTCCATATAGTTTTATTGATACAATTGAATTAGAAGAGTTAATCTCTGTTCTAACCATTTCATATTCATCAGCTAATCCATAGAAATTAACTGTTATTTGATAAGTAACGCCATCAATGCTCTTCGTAATAAGAATTTCTTCTAGTGTAGATAAGTCAGTTAATGCAGGAATTAAAATATCATCTAAATCCAACGATATATCATGTTTCAATATAGTTAATTCACCTAATTGATTATCAATAATACAATATTGAGTTACATCTATTTTATCTCCATTATAAACTTTAACGACTGGCTTTATACTTCCAACATTAGTAATTGACCCAATAACTTCAATATAATAATCATCTGTACCATCACCGTCAATATTCTTTTCGTATTGACTTGAATCTAAAGTTAATTCTTTTCCATCAAAGTATTTTTCATAAGGATTACTACTAACTGTTACAGTTACATCAGTCATTACTAGAATTCCATCTTCAACAAAAATTTCAAAATCATCCGACTCTATTTGTCCATTAATCATCTGCGCAACAGGTACTGGATTAGTCTTGTAGTATAAAGCGAATGATACTATTTTAGTTGTAGTAGATCCTTTTGATGCAAGATAACCAGAAATTTCTGCTTCATAACGATAATCAGGTCCAAATGCTTCAAGACCTTTAAGATTTGCATCAGTAGCATAGAATGTAGATGCATTCACTGGAGCTCCTACAGGAACTTTTATATCAAGTGGAGTAATAATTATCCCATCTTTTGTTTCATCAGTAATAGTGATACCACCCCAAATATATGTAAGGGAAAAGTTAGCAGGATCAGTCAATTTGATTGTTGCTGTATTATAATAAATTCCAACTTCAATCACAGAAACAAAATCAGAAATTTCATATAATTCAGAAATTTGATATAATTCAGAACCCTCCTTTATTTCGGGATAAACTGACGCTGTATGATGAGGATATGAATACGGTTCACCATCATAAATATAAGTTGAAGAACTAGTTTGAATTAGAACCGATACTTTCTCGATAGTAATAGTTCCATATGTATACGTTATATTGTAGTTCAATTCTTTATCGTTATCAGAAAAAACAACAAATCCAACATTCGGATATGTACCAGCTCCAAGACCACTTTCGACCAAGTCAGATGTAAATTCATCAACTATTTTATCAGATTGAATTATATTATTTGTTAAATCTCGAAAGGAAATTTCTTCACTTGTGTAGATAGTGTTAATACTTGGAGTTGCTATATTTACAATCATTTTAGTAATTGTAAGAGTACCATATTCATAAGTTATATTAAAATTATCAGTTACAATTTCATCGTCTTTTATAATAGTATAAATAATTTCATTTTTCACAACACCAACATCCACTATTGACTTTGGAGGACCCATAACTGGTAAATAACCGTCAATTAATCCAATAATTTCGATATTGTCAGTGCATTGCAATGGGTAACCATCGTATGTTTTAGCATCAGTATCTGTAATAATTGTAATGTCTTTTGGATGTATAGTCAGATCACCATATTTATAATGAATTAGATATCTATCCGAGACATCTTCATCATCTTCATCCAAGATTTTAACCGTAACAGTATTTTCTTCAACACCAACATCAGTAATTACACTATCGTTAGTCTCTACAAAACGGTGTCCATCTACTAATCCGGAATAAATGTAAACTTCGCATTTTAATTCTAATCCGTCATATGTCTTTTCATCACTTTCAGTATTGAAATAAAAATTTGCTAGAGAAACATGTAACTCTCCATATTGAATATTTAGTTGATAATAGTGAGTTACATCTTTATTATCTTGATCTTTAATAGTGTAAGCTAATTCGTTTGGTGAAATACCAGGAACCAATTGTTCACCGACAGTTTCAGCATCAAGTTTATGTCCATCTAATAATTCAGTATAAAGTTCATATCCACTATCTTTTAATGGTATTCCATCATATGTTTTTGATGCACTGAATGTTCTACCAGATATATTCATAGGATTAACAGTTAATTCTCCATAATTTTCTACAAAATTATAATATTTAGTTACATCGTTACCTTCTCTGTCAAACACGGAACCATGAAATTTATTCTCCACAACTCCTACAGAGTCATTTTCAGAATACACTTCAATGTCTAAACTATGCCCATCTAATACTTTTCCAGCTGTTAACCACCATCCATCATTTGTTAATGGTGTTCCATCATATGTTTTTGTTGAAGAATCTGTCTTAATTGTTAAATCAATATTACTAATTTTAAGAGTTCCATATATATAATTTATTTCATATTTAGAAGTAACAGGTTTATCATTTTGATCATATATAGTAACAATAAATAAATTATCAACTTCTCCTACAGTATCTAAAGAAGATAAGAAATCAACTTGAGCTCTATGACCAGAATATAATGAGCCAGATAATAATTCGTATTGTCTGTTAGTTAAAACTGTATTCCCATCATATTTTATTTCTGCTGATCCAGAAGAAAATATTAAATTTCTTTCTGCTAAATTAATTACACCAGAAAACATTAAACTAAAGTATATAATTAATCCAACAAGTAAACTTGCTATTATTGAACCAGTTACTATTAATTGTTTTTTTGTATTAAACATAATATTCTCTCCCTTCTTCTTATCCGTTACGTTCTATTTTAGTTATGTAATCTTTACATTGAGGCATTTGATCTACACCAAATAACTCATCTAAGTATTGGCATAAACCTTGTGCTTCTTTTCTCATATAAACAGGATTTTGCGATTCAAGTTTTCTCATTATCTTAGAAGATAAAATATCATCTAATGCATTGATTTCACTACCACCACACCCTACATATACAGGTACATAATTTTTAATTTGTTTCATAATCCTATTACCAAATGATAAATGGAACTTTTTAATCATATAATCATCTAATTCTTTAATTCTTCTTAAGTTACGATCTGTAATTTCAAATTTATTTAAATTTTCTTTAAATAATTGTCTTAAGTTTTCTTCAGTTATTTTCATTCCACGATCTCTATTAGATTCAAATGGAACAGCTTTTTTATCTAAATTTATTACCATTGCTCTATCGTATACTTTATCAGAAATAGCAAATGTTGAATCATCATTATTAGCTGTTCCAATAAACCACATATTTTTAGGTAACTTCATTCTTCCTTCAACTAATTTTTTTGGATCTGTAGGCCATACATTAGCTACTACATCTAAAAATCTAACATCAGGATTAGGTAATTCTAATAATGATAAGAATTCAGCAAAGTAATATTCTACTCTTGCTATATTCATTTCATCTAATACAGTAATGAATATTTCTTCACTGTAATTTGCTTCATATAATTTTTGTAATAAAGTTGTTTCAATAAATTTATTAGTAAATTCATTATAATAACCAATTAAGTCAGTACGTTCTTTCCACATTGGTTGAATTGGTACTACTGTAGTTGGATTAGATAAATACTCACCAAATGCATACGCTAAAGATGTTTTACCTGTACCAGACATACCTTGTAATATAATAATTTGAGTAATTGATAATCCAGCAATAAATCTTCTAATATCACTAATGTCATAAAATAATCCTAAGTGACCTCCAGCGAACTCTCTGAATTCTTCACATACTCTTTTTAATGTTAATTCTTTATCAATAGCAGGAGCTTTATAGTCAGCCCATTCTTCATCAATTTTATTTAACATGAAGAATCTTAC
>JAWXUI010000047.1:0-6782 GCA_044432805.1 Mycoplasmatota bacterium
TCCTCTTTTAGCAATATGCAGCTCCTAATATAATAGCTAATAGTATATATAAAACTATTAAAATAACAAACCCGTTATTGCTTGTGTTATTTTGACAAGACATATTTCTACCTCCAATCTAGGCTTAAATATAAGCCCCAAGTATAATGATTAAAAGAATAAATAATACTAAAACGATTGCAGCTCCTGATACTCCTGTGTTATTCATAAAAACATTCCTCCTTTTTTTATCTTCACATTATTCTATGGAAAAACGAAATATTTGTGAATAATTAATTTGTTTATTGTATTTTTTTTGTTTTTTTGATAATATGGTTATGTAGCATTATATATGTAAAAAAAGGAGAATTTATGAAAAAAATTTATTTATTATTAGTTATGTCTTGCGCTTTGTTTTTAACAGGATGTCAAGATATACCGACTTTAGAAGATGGAAGTCAGTTAGTCGCTGAAATAGACGGCGTTACTATTACTGCCGATGAGTTATTCGAATCTTTAAAAGAAACAAGTGGTACAAGTGTTTTAGTTGAGTTAATTGATAACGCAATTGTTGATATTGAAATTGATGATGATAGTGAAGCACAAACATATGCAGACAATTATTTGGAATCACTAAAGGTAGAATATGAGTATTATGGAGAAGATTTCTATTCAGCATTAATATCATCTGGGTTTTCAACTGAAGATGATTTTGTTGAATATATCAAATACGATTATTTAAAAACACAAGTTGTTGAAAATTATTTAAAAGAAAACTTTACAGAAGATGAAATAAACGAGTATTATGAAAGTGAAATTTTTGGAGAAATGACAGTTAAGCATATTTTAATTACTCCAGAAACTACTGATGATATGACTGATGATGAGATTGCAACAGCTGAAGCTGAAGCACTTGCATTAGCTAATACTATTATTGGATTATTAAATGATGGTTCTGACTTTGAAGAATTAGTTACTGAATATTCAGATGATTCTGGTTCTGTTAGTACTGGAGGTTTAATTGAAAATTTCTTAAAAACTGATGTTGTTGAAGAGTTCTTTAATGCTTCATATGAATTAGAAATTGGAGAATACACTACTAGTCCAGTTGAATCAACTTATGGATATCATATTATTTTAAAAGTTAGTGAAAACGACAAACCTGAATTAGCAGATGTAGAAAACGATGTTTTAGATTTCTTAGTTGATGAAAAATTAACTGAAGAAACTATATTTGAAACTACTTGGGTTAAAATAAGAGAAGCTTACAATTTATCAATTTATGATTCTATTCTAGAAAATAATTACAACAGCGCTATTAGCACTTATGAATAAGAAAAAACAGATTAAATCTGTTTTTTTTCTATTATATTATTTATCTCTTCCATACTATACCCTTTTTGATATAATTTAGTTTTTAATTTATTTATTAATTCTTTATCATTATATTTAATTTTTAATTTTCTATACATTATTTCAAAAACATTTTCTATATTACTAACATTAATTTTATTTATTAAATTTTCATATAAATTATAATCATATCCTAATTCAAATAAATACTTTTTTATTTTTTGCTTTAAAACATAAGTTGAATCTTTTTTATTTGTTTTTATTTTTTTATCAATTAATTTTTTTGCTTTATTATAAAAAACATTGCTATCGATAAAAGATAATTCTTTATCTATTAAATCTGTTTCTATATTATAATTTAATAAGTTATCTTTTATTTTATAAGGTCCATCATTACTAAAGTTAATTTTGTCATTAATATAACATTTAATAAAATTAAGATCATTAATAAATTTATTTGTTTTTAATTTTTCAATTATTTTATTTGTTGTTATTAAATCAGTTTCTAATTTTAAAAATTCAATTATTTCTTTTTCACTTCTTAATCTAATAGATATTTTTTTAATACATTTATTATATAATTCATAATATTTATTATCATCTATTATTTTATTAAGTAACGAATCATCTATTTTTTTAATTAGTAAAAGATTATGTTTTAAAATTACTTCTTCATGTAATAACAATATTTCATTGTTTTCTAGCACTACTTTATATTTATTTTTGTTTTTAATGAATTTTTCTATTTTCATAAGTCACCTTATAAACAATATAACACACAAACATACGTTTGTAAATAAAAACTTAATACTAATCTATATGTATTAAGTCGTTTGCTACTTCTTCTAAAGCTTTTCCTATTTCTTTATCTGCTGTATATTTTTCCATTTGGTAATGATTTGTTTCTTGCATTTCTTTTGCTCTATTTGCAACTACATTAACAAGTAAATATTTAGAACCGATTTTATTTAATAATTTATCTATTGATGGATATATCATCTTTCCACCTCCTTTTAATATTTTATATTTTATTTTCAATTAAAACAAGTATATTTTAATTAATTTTTAAATTTTCTTAAATAATGGGTATTTATATCTTTTTCTTTTAAAGTTTCTATTGGAAATTCAGTTACTTTAAAGTCAAAATGGTTTTTTGTTATAATTATTTTTTCATATGTGTCATCTAAATCTAAAACTATATCTTCTAAGAATTGTTTAGATTTTTTTAATGTTCTTTGCCCTTGTATAGATATTAGATATTCATCATTATAACTACCTCGTAAATCACCTTTATAGTTTAAAAAATAAAACGCTATTTTTTTATTTTCTACTTTTATGATTAAAGTTGCTAAAGAAGAAGTTGTTATTTCTTCATAGCTTACAGTATTGTTTAGTCCTTGTTTTATTATTTGTTTATTAATATCATTTAAATTAAAAGTTTCTACTTTATTTTTTTTGTTAATATACAAAAATGATATGAAAAATATTAATAATAATAAAATAAATATATACATTTTTTCCTCCTATGTAATAATATCTAAGATTAAATTGTTTTTTTCTTTTGAATTTTGTTCAATTGTAAAACAAGAGACTAAAGAAGAAATTTTTATGTCTTTTTCATTGTAAAAAACTTTTAAAAGTTCTTCGCTTTCTAATACATAATCTCCAACTTTTTTATTTAACAAAATACCAACACTGTGATCTACTTTGTCATTTAAGTTTAGTCTTCCACCACCTAGTTGAACACTTATTTGACCTAATTTTTGAGCATCTATAGATGTTATCCATCCTGTTTTATTACTTTTAAGCGAATAAATTTTATTTGATATATTTAAAGAGTTAAAATCTCCATGTTGCATTTTAATAAATTTTTTAAATACATCTAATCCTTGTTTTTTATCAAGTGCATCTTTGGCTAGTAAATAACTTGCTTGTATATTCAAGTCTTTTACCGATGATATCATATGTGCGGCTATTGTTAAAGATAAGTCTTCTAAGTCTTTTGGTCCATTACCATCTAGACAGTTTATAGCTTCTTGTACTTCTAATGCATTTCCTATTGCATATCCAAGAGGTTGATCCATATCTGTTAATAAGCATGTTGTTTTTTTATTAAAAGCGTGCCCGATTTTGCACATTAGATTCGCTAACATAGTAGCTTCTTCTTTTGTCTTTAAAAGCGCTCCTGAGCCAACTTTTACATCAATTACAATAGCATCAGCTCCACTTGCAAGTTTTTTTGACATTATTGATGACGCAATTAAAGGAATTGATGAAACTGTTCCTGTTACATCTCTTAGGGCATATATTTTTTTATCAGCTGGAACTAAGTTTTTTGTTTGTGATATTATTGATATTCCTATTTCATTTACTTGTTTTATAAATTCATTATTAGTTATATTAGTTTTAAAGTTTTTAAATGATTCTAATTTATCAATAGTTCCACCTGTATGTCCTAAACCTCTTCCTGACATTTTAGCAAAATTTACATCACACGCTGCAACAAGAGGCCCGACAACTAAAGATATTTTATCTCCTACTCCACCAGTTGAGTGTTTATCTACAACCTTGTTTTCTATTTTCGATAAATCTATTTTATCTCCTGATTCTAATAATATTTTAGTTAATTCAATTGTTTCTTCTTCACACATTCCATTTATTACAATTGCCATTAGCAAAGAACTCATTTGATAGTCTTTTATTTCCTCTTTTAAATATCCGTCTATAAAAAACTGTATTTCTTCTTTTGTTAATATTTGATTATTTTTTTTCTTTTCTATTATTTCTATAATATTCATTTTACCACCTATTGTAATTATAACAAATTTTTCATAAATTAAAAAGATTTTGTTATTTTTATTTTTATTTATAGAAAAATATTTTTGTATACTTTTAGTTAATTATAATTGTTTATTTTAAGTATTTATAATATAATTATTATGGTGATATGATGGATTATTTAAAAAAAATAAGATTGAAATTTGGTTTTAGTACATTTGATATGGGAAAAAAGTTAAATATTAGTAAGACTTTTTATTGGCAAATCGAAAATAAAAAAAGAAGGCTTAGTTATGATATGGCCAAAAAGATTGCGACTATATTTAATTTAAAACCTGATGATATTTTTTATAATGATAATTAAAAAAATCTACATTTGTAGATTTTTATTTTAATTATTTTTTATATTGAAAAACTTTTAGTAAAGTTTAAATAACTTTTAACACCATTTTCATCTGTTATTGTTATTTCAAAATCACCGAATTGTGCAAAGATATCACCTGCAAATGTATCTGAATCATAAACATTTGATCCACTAGTTACTTTTACAAAATAACTTGTTTCACTATCACTAGCAAATTCAAAGTCTATAGCTTCAAAACCACTAACAACTGCACCATCTGTTATATCATAATTATTTGTTAAATCTGCAACAGTTTCAATTTCAAATGTATATGAAATTTCTTCACCGTTTGCATCAGTATAATTAATTACATATGAACCAGCTTCATCAAATGTAGTTTTTGATGCATCAACAGAAACTCCATTAAGTGTAATTGTATTAACAGTACCATCTGTTAATTCAAAATTTACAACTGAAGCTATTGTAGCATCATTTTCTACGTTAGTATCAACTACTGTAACAATAGGATTTCCTACTGTAACTGTTACTTCTGATGTATTATTTGCTGCATCTGTTACTGTTACTTTGTAGTCTCCATCTTCTAAATAACCTAAACTGAAATATGCTTGGTTTTCTTTTTCTCTTTTTACATCACCATTCACATCAGTTACAATTATTTTAAAATCATTTAATTCTATAATTTCAATTGCTGGATTTAATCCAATGTTATTTTCATTAACATTAGTCACATTAATAATAGGAACTGTTTTATCTATTGTAAATGTTACTTCTGATGTATTATTTGCTGCATCTGTTACTACTAAAACATAGTCACCGTCTACTGTTATAACATCACCATTATATTCTTTATCATTTAAAGTCATTGTATAATCTGTTGCATCACTTACTGTAATTTCTACATCTTCATTTGTATAATCACCATCTGTAATACCTGTTACTACTGGAGCTGTTTTATCTATTGTAAATGTTACTTCTGATGTATTATTTGCTGCATCTGTTACGGTTACAACATATTTCCCTTCACCAGTTGTTGCATCTCCAAATTGATATTTGCTACTTGTACTTGTTAATGGATTTCTTGTCTTAACTTCTCCTCCATTTAACGTATATTCTACTTTTACTAAATTTGTATCTGTTATTACTAAATTAATGTGTTTATTATATATAGACTCTAAAATTAAGCCGTTTTCTAGTTCTATGCTAGGTGTTGTTTGATCAATTGTAAAGTTTATAGTTGTGCTATTGTCTGCTGCATCAGTTACTACTAAAACATATTCTCCATCTGCTGTTATAACATCACCATTATATTCTTCATCATTTAAAGTCATTGTATAAGTTGTGATATCACTTACTGCAATTTCTACATCTTCATTTGTATAATCACCATCTGTAATACCTGTTACTACTGGAGCTGTTTTATCTATTGTAAATGTTACTTCTGATGTATTATTTGCTGCATCTGTTACTGTTACAACATATTTCCCTTCACCAGTTGTTGCATCTCCAAATTGATATTTGCTACTTGTACTTGTTAATGGATTTCTTGTTTTAACTTCTCCTCCATTTAACGTATATTCTACTTTTACTAAATTTGTATCTGTTATTACTAAATTAATGTGTTTATTATATATAGACTCTAAAATTAAGCCATTTTCTAGTTCTATGCTAGGTGTTGTTTGATCAATTGTAAAGTTTATAGTTGTGCTATTGTCTGCTGCATCAGTTACTACTAAAACATAGTCACCGTCTGCTGTTATAATATCACCATTATATTCTTCATCATTTAAAGTCAATGTATAATCTGTTGCATCACTTACTGTAATTTCTACATCTTCATTTGTATAATCACCATCTGTAATACCTGTTACAACTGGATTAATTGTATCAATTGTAAATGTTACTTCTGATGTATTATTTGCTGCATCTGTTACAGTTACAACATATTCCCCATCTTCTGTAAATGTTATAGGTCCTTTTGTATATTCTCCATAGCTTAATTCATCTTTTGTTACTTCAATTGTTACTTCTGTTTTATCTGTTATAGATAATTGAATGTTACTATTTGTAACTATTCCACTTTCAACTAATTGAATATATGGATATATTGAACTTTCTTCATACATTAATAATTTTGGGTTTGTTTGATCTATTGTAAAGTTTATAGTTGTGCTATTATTTGCTGCATCTGTTACTACTAAAACATAGTCACCGTCTACTGTTATAATATCACCATTATATTCTTCGTCATTTAAAGTCATTGTATAAGTTGTTGCATCACTTACTGTAATTTCTACATCTTCATTTGTAT
>JAWXUI010000048.1:0-6461 GCA_044432805.1 Mycoplasmatota bacterium
AGAATTCAAGACTCTTTAGGAATTCAATAATTGAATTTCTAAGGAGACAAAATGAAAATAAAAATTAATTATGAATTAGGAAACAGAAAATTTACAACAATCGAAATTGAAGAAGAACATGAAGATTTAGTAAAAGAATTAAACAAAGATATAAAAGCATTTGATGAAACATCAAGATTAAGAAGAAATAAAAGTATATCACTTAACAAATTGCAAGAAGAATATGATTTTGAATATCAAACAGATGAACTTGATCCATTTGAAGAATTATGCAATCAAGAAAATCTAAAACTAAAAGAAACTTACTCATCAAATCTAAAAGATGATATAAACAATGCTTTAGATAACTTATCTGAAAAACAAAAATACATCTTTATAGAACATATATAAAAGATAGAAAAATATCTGATATAGCAAATGAACTAAATATATCAAGACAAGCTGTACTAAAAACATACAATACAGCAAAAGAAAAATTAAAAGAAAATTTAATTAAATATAAAAAATAGGTTGTCAAAATAAAAACTCACTTGGTGTACTAGTGAAGGGTTTGAAAATAACTCTTCAAAACAAAAGGAGGGTAGCTTATTTAAAACTAAGAAAGGAGGACCTAACATGATTAAAAAAATATTACTAGTAGATGAAACAAATCTCGATGAAGTAGACCAAATGGTTGAAGAAGAGTTAGTTAAAAAATTAGATATTGCAATAAGTTCACAAATAGATGCATTTGTACCATTAATAGGACAAGCAGTAAAAACATTAACTGATAAGCAAAAACTAATATTCTACAAACATGTTTTTCTAAACCAATCAACAAGAGAAATATCTCAAGATTTATTATTAGATAGAAGAACAGTAAGAGATCATTATGATGCAGCATTAAAAAACATAAAAAAGTTTTATATAAACTACAAACAAGAACTAATAGAATTATTATCAGTAATTCTAGAAGACTAACAGTTACTAAAAAATAATATAAAGGAGGACATAAAATGTCAAAAGGAAAAGTAACATTATTATTTACAGCTTCAAACTACAATGATGAATTAAAAATCAACATGAAAGTATTATTAAAAAGAAAATTACCAGGAACAATGAAACAATCAAACGATGTAGCATATAAATTCCCAGTAAAAAAAGGATTCAAATCAACAGGTACATACCTAACAATCTTTGCTAACAAAGAAAAATTCAATGAATTTAGTATTCCAGCTAGAAACAAAACAACAACATTATATATTGATGATTTTGAAGCTGAATTCTTGAAAGTAAAAACAAAAGCAGGAGACAGATACTACCATGTTGTAGTTGTAAACTTAGGAACAACAGAATCACCAATCTTAAGAAGTTTTTATATTGATGATGATTATATCAATTTAGCTGTAACGCAAAAATTCCAATATGAAAATACATTTACTGAAGTTGAAGGATTCACTGAAACTGAAGAACTTGATGAAGATTTAGAAGAATCTAATCAAGAATAAATAAGAGGATAACATATGACTATAGTCTTTATGATATTACAAACAATCGGAAAAATCTTAGCTACTATATTCAAAGTACTATTAGTTGTATTAAAAATCCTTATAAAGAAATTGTTAATCTTCACAGTAGCAGTACTAATTGCTTTTGTGGGGATTTTCATGCCTTTAAAGAAGAATAGTGAGGATGGATAAAATGCAATTAAAGAAAATACTAGCAGTAATAGTTATAACTTTTCTAATTATATTCTCATCAAATAAAGTATTCGCTAAAGAATCAGCAATAGAAGATAAAATTATATCAGAAGTAACAGAATACGTTTATCAAAACAAATTAAGTAGATTCCATTTAGATTATGTAGAAGACCCTGGATATCAAACATATTACTATAAACTAGTTTATCTTGCTAAAGATTTCGATAAATTTAGTAAATATTCAGAAAACCAAATAAAAAACATCTCATTACTTTATGAAGAAGAAATGAATGAAACATGGGAATTCATATTTGATAATATGGATATTGATCCAGAACTATTAAATCAAAATCAATATCTAGGAATTTATTGGGATACAAGAACTTATCGACTTAATCTAATCTGGAGTTGTCATTATACACCTTCAGAATACACTAATATCCTTGAAATAACTGAATCAGGTAAAACATATAAACTTTACAATAATCAATGGGATAAAGCCGATTTAAAGTACAATTGGAACTTATCAACTAGATATCACTTTAAAGAATATGATTTAACATTAAATGTAACACCAATAGCTGCAATAACTAATGGAGTATCATCTGGAATACCTTTAAAATCAGTTTATAACTTTGAAGGATTTACATATGGAATAGATGATGCACTATATCCAGATAGTAATACTTATTACAATAGTATGTTTGAAGGAAAAGTAGAAGGTAATATAGATTTTGATTTACAATCTACACCTAGTACAACATCAAAAAGTGTTATGCAATTAGTATCACATGCTTATGAAATAATTGAAGACTGTGAAGTTCAATCTTACTACAGCTTAAACTTTAATGGTTACGTTCATCAAGCAGTATTTAATACAACAATAGACCTAGATCAAATCTATAGAGTAGATGTTAGTTATAAAGTAACAAATGATAATAAACAATGGTATCAATTTTGGTTATCAAATGACGAACATCAAATAACAAAGTCACTTACTCCAGAAAAGAAATCAGGAGGAATTTTCGGATTAACAAGTTATCAAGGATTTGAAGAAGGTTCATTTCAATCAACAGATTCAAAAGCAACAAATTATAAATATAGATTACATTTAAACTACGATGAAAATAATTGGAACATATTCAATAATGCTCCTTATCAAGAAGCTAATTATAAAAGAGTATCAGAGTTTCAAATATTTAGATTAAACTACCTATCAAATGGAAAAGTTTATGATGTAGCAATACAAATGGATCTAATAGAAGGAGAAACAAAATTCTTCTTCGATATGGATATGATACTAGATACTGAAACATTCTATTATGAAGTTAAAAAAGAATTTGATGACTTTATAAGAAGTATAGGAGACCTAGCATTAATATTAAAATATCTACTTATTACATTAGGAGTATTCTTAGGAATATCACTAGTATTTTGGGTAGGTATAAAAATAAAAGACACAATAAAATATTTATTAGAATAAGGAGGAAACATGAAAAGCAAAATAACAATATTCACATTAATATTAACAATCTTTGCATCATTATTTACAATAGTAGGATGTACTGTAAAAGAAGAGATAAAAACATATAATAATCTCGCAACTACAACAAATTTTGATTTTGAAATACCAGATGATTTATGGGATAAATCAGATTGGTATGAAGGAACGCAAATTACTATTTCATTAATAGTAGGTGGAGATTACACTACTGAAGAAGTGTTAAAAATAGTATCCCATTATAGTGTTTGGGTTGATGGAGAAAGAGTACCTATAACAGATTATGATATAGCATTTAGATTCTCTAATAATTACCTATCAGGTTCAGCTTCTCAAAATGGTGTAACTCTAACACCGTACATTTCAACAGGTATAGGATATGATTTAGATAGAGATTTCGGTAAATATATTTTCATAGGATTACCAATGGCAACTTATGGAACATTATTACTAGATTCAAATGAAACATATACACATACACCAGATGAAATGGTTGAATATATCATTAACAGAAAATGTAATGTAGATTACTTATACCCATTTGAATTTCATAATAAAGATTTACATCAAGGATATGATGAAGTAATTCATACATACTATAGATCACCTTATGGATTTAGTGATTTAGTAAAAATGCATGTAACAGTAGATAACTTTGAAGATTTAATTAACACAAGTGAAGCTGATATTTACGTTCAACAAATTATATGTCCTGATGATGATTTAGAAGATGCTGAAAGTATATATAACATTCAATTCTTTGATACTATTTATGTACCAGCTGGATTATATGGACCATCATTTATATCAGCATTAAAAGATGTAATATTATTAAAAAATGGAGAATTCTGTGATGAAAGTATTACAGTAAGCTGTGCTACTCCAACTATTGATAACACAAAAGATTACTCATTAACAATGAATGTTAAATTACCAGATAGTGTTTGGTATAAAAAAACTATTAACGTACAAATAATTGATTCATATTATAAACAAGGTTATGTAATACTTGAAGATGGAACATTCGTTGTAGTTAAACATTGTGACGATGACTATCAAGGTTATGAAATAGCAGAAGGTATAAATGATTTCTTATATGATTACATACCAGAATTAAGTAATTTAGGACTTAATGTACCTGATACTCAATATTGGGAAACAAAAGTATATGAAGGTGGAGATGTAGCTGGATTCCCATTAAAAATAATTAATTCAGGAATAGGTTCATTATTATTCTCAACACCAGATAATCCAGTAGATAATTCTAGTGCTAAACAAGGATTTAGTGTAATAAATGAAATTTATTATACAAGTAACTTTACAGTTGAAGATGTAGTACAAGCTCTAGGAGATGATTTCTTATTATATAATGGAGAAAAACTATACATGGATTACAAAGTAATAGCTGATATAGATCAAAACGGATTACACGTTGAAATACATATCGGTGATGATGTTGTAACATGGTATAACATTAAACTAATTGAAGTAACAGATTCAACAGTAGGAAACTACATATTAGGAAAACATAGAGATTTCGTAAATCCAATAATTTATGTAGACCAAAGAGCAGATAACTCAATAACTTCAGAACAAATAATTCAAGAAGTATTAGAGAAACATCATTTCGCAACATATTTATATGAAACAGCAATTTACGCTCATTTACCATCATTAGGTTATTGGGAGTTAAATGGTTTATATACAAATGGAGCTGGAAACTACTTCAATTTAACAGGAGTATTTGAAGTTATTGATATTAATCAAAAAGTAGCAAATACAAATGTAGAATGGTATGTAGAACCAGAACCTGAATTAGAACAAACAGATTATAGTATTGTTGAAATAGATACAATCTATTACCACAATGATATCTCAATTAATGGAGCATTAGATTTAATAAAAGATGATTTACTATTAAAGAATGGTGTTTATTGTGGATACGATTATTACATAGCAGTTAGACAATGGGATGGAGTTGAATATCCAGATGATTTTATTGGAGAACTTTTTGTAAGATTCCCAGATGGTGTAACTAGAACTTATGAAGTTAATGTAGTTAAATTATCAGACAGTCAATTAAAAATGGGAGTTACAGTATTAGCATCAGGAGATTTATTAATATCAACATCAAGTAGATATCAATATACAAATAGTCAAATGAAACAAGGAATTCAAAATTTCGTTAGGCAATATATAAATTCATCAGATTATACAGTTACAATAAATAATCAATATGATGATTTTAAAGTTTCTGATTTCTACTATGGTTCAATTTACGGATCAAATGAAACTAGAATAGTTATTGGTATTACAGGATTAACTACTATCTTTAATAGTACAGAAGATAATCCAGTAGATAATGATGCATTAAAAGAAGGATATGTTTTATATCATACAATTTATTACACATCTAATTACAAATTAGAAGATGTATTAAATGTAGTAGGAAAATATGTATTATTAAACAACGGTATTCCAGTTAATGCTGATTATAAAGTATACATAGAATTTTATGATACAGATATGATTACAGTAGAAATTACATTTAATGGTAATATCTTAATTACAGATGTTATTAGATTAAAAGTAGTAGATGATTCTCCAGTTGGTAATTTCATCTATGCAAGAGCTTATTTATTTGATAACTCACTTTTAATATTAGAAGGTTCAAATAATCCACAATACGATTTCAATGATATCTTTAATTATCTATTAGAAACATATCATTATGCATGGAATGGAGTAGAATTAGATGAAGAAATATTATTAACAGAAGAATCATCTGTAGTATTAAAAGGTTCATATTATAAAAACGCTCAATATTGGAGTTACTATATGGATGTAAAAGTAATTGATTTTAATAATGAATTAGAAGATTCAAATGTAGATTTCGAAGATGAATTTTTATTCCCTGGCTATCCAGATACACCAAATCCATCTGATCCAGATACTAATACTGATTCATCAGAATCAAATACACTAGCACGATTATTAGTTATTACTTTAAGTACAGTAGTAGGAGTAGTAATTATAGTAATTGCTGTTAAAGGATGTAAAAAAATAGCTTATTGGCTAAAATAATTAAATATATTTACTATATATTAGGAATAGGTCTAATCCTATTTCTAATATTTAGTAATATAGATTATTTCATAACTACTACTAATAGATTTAAAGAAATATTTAATATCAATGAACTTGAAACGTTCTTTGATATTTTTATAAAAGATAACAACAATTTATTAGAAGATTCTATGGATAAAGTAGAAGATGTATTT
>JAWXUI010000049.1:0-6163 GCA_044432805.1 Mycoplasmatota bacterium
TAATCAAAGAAAAGATATCAAAGAACTTGAAGATGAAATAGGATTTTTAAATTCGACTATTGAATATTTAAAAAAGCTATGGCACAAATTGCTTGATCTATTATATTCTAAATTTAGAAGCGAGAAAAACGAAGATGCAATATATTCAGAAGTTATTAACAATTTAATTGAAAATGATATTTTAAACAATGAAGATATTGATTATATAGTCGATCATAAGAAAGACAAAAGCAAAAATTATTTTGAATTATAAAATTTAAGAATAAAGTGATACTTTTTGTTTAATTATAAGTTTAACATGATATAATTTAATTGAAAGAAATTTAATTAATGCATATTATAAGGAGTTGAGATAATGAGTAATTTTAAATTCATAGATTTATTTGCTGGTATAGGAGGAATTAGAAGGCCGTTTCAAAAACTAGGAGGAGAATGTGTTTTTTCTTCTGAAATAGATAAATTTTCGATTGCGACATACGAAGCCAACTGGGGAGAAAAACCCAGCGGTGATATAACTAAAATTGATGCTAAAGATATTCCGAGTTTTGATATATTACTTGCTGGATTTCCTTGTCAAGCTTTTTCGATGGCTGGAAAAAGACAAGGCTTTAATGATACTAGAGGAACGATGTTTTTTGAAGTAGAAAGAATTTTAGAAGAACATAAACCACAATGTTTTATGTTAGAAAATGTTAAAGGATTATTAAGTCATGACAAAGGAAACACATTTAAAACTATGATAGATATTTTAGAAAATAAATTAAAATATAAAATTTATTACGAAGTTTTAAATGCAAAAGATTTTGGCGTTCCACAAAATAGACAAAGGATTATCATTGTTGGTTTTTTGAATCATAATGTTAAATTTAATTTTCCAAAACCAACTGGCGAAAAAACTAAATTAGGAAATATTTTAGAGGAAAAAGTTGATGATAAATATACAATTTCGGATAGACTTTGGGCTAGTCATCAACGAAGAAAGGAAGAACATAGAGCTAAAGGAAATGGTTTTGGTTATTCTATCTTTGATGAAAATTCAGAATATACAAGTACAATATCCGCTAGATATTATAAAGATGGGTCAGAAATTTTAGTAGCGCAGAAATATAAAAATCCTCGTAAATTAACACCTAGAGAAGCAGCAAGACTACAAGGGTTTCCTGATGATTTCAAATTAGTAGTAAGTGATTTGCAATGTTATAAACAATTTGGTAATTCCGTACCAACTAAGATGATAGAAGCTGTAGCCAATAATATAATTAAAGCAATGGAGGAACAAAATGAAAGCATTTAATTTATTTAAAAATAAAAACAAGATAGATGAAATTAAAAACACAAATTTGAATTATTCAATTGATGAAATCTCTTACACAAATAATTTAGAATTTTACACTGTTTTAAAACAGCTACTTAAATGTCAATTAAGTGAAAGACAATTAATTGATTTTCAAGGACAATTACTACATTCGACATCAGATGGAAATGGCGATATGCTAAGAACAATATTATTAGAATCGGGAGTTATCGTAAATACGGGAACAAAAAAATATGATGATTTTTTAGAATTAATTAATTTATTAACTATTGATAATTTTTGTGCATGGTTAGATATGGTTGATACCGCTATAGAATTAATGCTTGTAAAGGATTTAATATTACAAGAATCAAAAATGTATGTAAATAATCAATATAAAAAAATTGTTAATGATGTAGAAGATAAATTAAGTGTTACTTATGATACTGCAAATCTTACACTACCATATGGGCAAAGAGTTATAAGTTCAATGTTGGTTTATGTTATAACAAGTGATTTTAGAGATAATGAATATATTTTAGAAGCTAGTAATAAATCAGTAAATGCCTTTAATAACAAAATTATTAATTTAATAGATAAATATAATATTAATTGTAACAATATGTTTGATTTAGTTATGGGAGAAAGTACTAATCAAAGTATAAAATCCACTGCGGGGCAATCTTATGAAACAAGGGTTAAACAAATGCTGATACCTATTGTTGATGATTTAAAAGGACAAACACATGATAGTAAAATATCTTCTGTTGAATATGATAATATAATTACATTAAATAATAGTACAATTGGCGTTAGTGCAAAAAGAACTTTAAGAGAAAGATATAAACAAAACTTTGAAGATGTTGAATTGTTAGATGTAGACAAAATGTTTTTAATAACACTTGGAGTAGATTTAAATGAAGAAAAATTAAACAATATATTACAAAAAAATGGCCTTTACGTAATAGTGGCAGATGAAATATATCAGTCTAAAATATATCTGAAAAGTAATAATCGAGTAATTTCTTCAAAAGATTTAACAAGAGAAAAATTGGAATCGATATTATTATGAAAGTCATAACTTTAAAACAACCTTGGGCAACATTAGTAGCAGAAGGTATTAAACAATACGAATTTAGAAGTTGGAAATATAATTATAGAGGAAAAATACTAATTCATGCAGGAGCAGGCGTTGATAAAGAGAAGATGAAAAAATATAAACATCTTAATCTCAATTATCCTAAAAAGAAAATTATTGCAGAAGTTGATATTATTGACTGCATTAAATTAGATGAAGAAAAATCAAAAGAAATTAACAAACAAAATCCTTTAATATACGGAAATAAAATAAGAGATGGCTACGCTTGGAAATTAGAAAATATTAAAAAAGTTAATATAGGCGAAGAAATATCAGGTAAACAAGGAATTTGGAATTATTAGAGGAGTTTATTTTGGAAATAAAAATTAAAAATAAATACAGTAAAAGTAAAATAAATAAATCAAATATTAAACTTAATAAGTTTATAAAATGCAAAAAATTATTAAGAGAAAAAACAAAATCGATTAAGCCATATAATTCAACTGAAAAATTTTTATATGAATCAAATCTAAACGAAATAGAAAATAAAGTAAGATATATAAAACCAAATGATAAATACATATATTTAAATAACATATTTTTATTAAACACTATTGCCAAAAAAGATTGTACTAATTTATATAATGGAATTTTAAATTTATATAATGATAATTTATTAGAAAACGATATAAACTATAATATTAAAAAAAATGATTTTAAAAAAGCTATTCTATCGTTTGAGAATAATAATTATGATAGATTTTTAAAATTATGTTCCCTTTCGCCTAAAAAAAAGAGTTAAATAAACTATGCGATTTTGTAGATATTTGTATATTTAATATTTCAAAAGACACAATAGGAATTGTATTTGAATTAAAAATGACAGATAAATTTAATAATATGATGAATGATATTTTTGAAAGTGATCCGAAAGTTGAAATAACATATGAAAAATTACGATATAAAAAAAATTGTCTTTATTCACAAAAAGTTGAACCTAAAAAAAATATAATAAATGATCAATACGAAAATATATTATTAGAAGTCAAATCACAATTTCACGAATTATTTAAAAAATATTTGCCATTACAACTTGATTTTAAAGAATCACCACCAATAAGCTTAAATGTTTATAAATCTAATTTTAATATAAAATGCAGAGATGAAGAATATTATTCGAGATTAAATATCTTACATGATTTTGAAGCTGTAGAAGTTGAAGATTTTTCTGTTTATATAAAAAATTTGAGCAATAGAAAAAAATTTCAAAAAGTAAAGATGTGGTTTAATATTTTGATTAATTATGAAAGGGTTGATAATTCTAACAATATGATTTTTTATTTAGAAGATCAAAAACTACTTTTAACATGTACTAGCAATATGATAATAAATTATTTAATATCAACGTTATCATTTTACATGATTACAGATATGCAAAAAGATTTAACTAAAGAAAAAGCAATTTTATATAATTGCAAAATCAATAAAATGGGGAAAAATTGTAAGCAATATAGCAATTTTATTTTAACTTTAAGAAAATATAATATGTTTTTCGAAGGATTACACCTTTATAAAAAAAATAATGTAAATGATTATCTAATAAAAGGCGAAAAAAACATTATTACATTGTATGAAGAAAAAATAATTGAATGCAAAGAATTAAAAAAAGATTACGAATGCCGATTAAATATAAACAATATTAAATCTACTTCTTCATTAGCTAAAGTTTCTATAATAGTTGCAATAATTTCATTATTGCTTACTTGTTTAATTAGTTACTTTAAAATCTGATTTTTTAAATTTTTATTGTATTTTTTATTAAATGCGTTATAATTAATACATCAAATATTTATTTACTTTATTTATTAAAGTGTGCAACACCCTTGTCGTGATTGCTCCAAAAGATAATTCAGTCGAACTTAATAGGTTCGATTTTTTAGTGTATAAATTATAGATGTCCGAATAATAGCTGAATTGAAGCATTTGCAAATTCAAATAAAGGTAAAATTTATATGGGAATAAATGTTGTAGGAAAAGTTATTGATTTTAATAACGCAAATAATGAGTTAAAAGCTTTAAGTAGTATGATTCATTAAGAGATAAAACCCAATTTAAAATTATATACAAAAATACATATATATAATCAAGAATAAATTATTATTATAGATATTAATGATACTCCTAACAAACAATATCATAGACGATAATAATAAGAGTATAATATCAGTTATAAATGGAAAAATATATGTTACGTGTTAAAATAATAACATTGATTGGTTTATATCAATTGTCTAAGTAATAGTTTTAGAAATTTTCAACTACTACTTCAAAATAAAAAAATCCGAACTTCTGTCCGATTGTTTCTGATTTAGTTTATATTTAGACAAATTGTAAGTAAGGAGAAGATTATGGGAAATTCACCAAAAATATTTATATCATACTCGCATGACTCACAGGATCATAAAGATTGGGTAAAAAAGTTAGCAACAAATTTAAGAGAATATATGGGGATAGATGTTATTCTAGATCAATGGGATTTAAGATTAGGTTCTGATTTATCTTTATTTATGGAACAAGGATTAAATTCATCAAACCTTGTACTTTGTGTATGTTCTGATAAATATGTAGAAAAAGTAAATGCTGGCAAAGGAGGTTCAGGATATGAGAAAATGATAATGGTGCCGCAACTACTATCCGACACCTCAATTGAGCATATAATTCCAATAAAAAGAAATAATCTAAATAATTGCATGCCTGCATTTTTATCTACAAAATTGTATATTGATTTTAATAATGATGAATGTTATTTAAAAAATTTGAGTAAAATTACATATAGAATTTATAATCAAGATAATGCACAAAAACCAGCTCTAGGACGAAATCCATTTGCAATCAACAATTTTAGTGATTTAGATATGAAAATAATTTTAGAAAAAACAAAATTTCAAAATCATGAAATGAGTGGTAACGAAAAATTTAACTTTTTGAACAATAGTGGAAAATTCATTATAGGTTCAGGAGAATACCAATTTACTACTAAGTGGTCTAAATGTGGAACAAACTCAATTTACGCATATAGCGATGATGTTAAATACATAGGTTATTTATCCGGTTTCAACAAAATGCCAGAGACAGAAATTTTATGCACATTTGATTACACAAGCAGAGCAAGGCAAGTTTATTTAGGGGAAATTATTGTTTGGGTTAATTCAAATAATAATGTTGCAGTCACAAAAATATTAAATATAATAAATAAATCAAGAGACGGATCAGAAAATTTACTAGAGTTCGAATATATAATTTTCGACTAAATTATTTAAAAATAAAACCGACAAGTAGGTAAATATATTTGTCTTTTTGTTTTGTGTGATGAAAAAAATTCAAAATCTTCATTAATTTAGTGATAAATCGAAAAAGTTATAGATTCGTAAATAGCAGATTTTATACAATTTTTTTAATAGAGTTAATTTATTTAATGGTTATTATTCTTATAAGTAAACCATTATGATTTTGTCTATTTTTTCAAACGTTTCTTTTAAATTATCAATGTCGTGTTTATAATAAATATATCCTGTTATATTTGTAACTTAATTCTATTGATAAGTCATAGAAGAAAAAAGAAGAGAAATAGATTGAATAAATAATAAAGAGACAATAAAATCAAATAAGTGGAAATACTTATTTTTTTCTTGTAATTAAATGTATTTAGTTTAGGAGTTAGTAAAAAGAAGTTATTTAAAATATAAAAATAATATAACATTTATATTAAGATGTGTTAGATAAGATTGTAT
>JAWXUI010000050.1:0-5742 GCA_044432805.1 Mycoplasmatota bacterium
ATAATGTAATTATAATCATTCTTAAAATAAATGGTTTATTACCTATATTATATAGTTCAACATAGCTATCGTTTATTATTTCTTCGTGATTTACAAATGATAAATAAAAATCTAAAAATTCATTAAATACTTCGTTATCTGATATGTCTCTTAGTGTATATGAATATGTTGAGTCTAAACTAAATTCATAATCAACTTTCATGTCAGCAAATTCAGTTGTTTTATAATAATTATAAATTTCTTTGTCTACTACAATGACGTTATCGCTATCTATGTTTTTTATTAAAGTTTCTAAATCATCATATTGTTTTGTCTCAATATTTAATTTTGTTAAATATTCATCTACTTTACTGTTTTTTATTGTTAAAACTTTTTCATTAGTTATAGAATAAATTGAATTTACTGTTATATTGTAATTATTATTAGATAAAATAATTACATCTTCATCTACAAAAGATACAGTATTATAAACATCCATATCATAGTCTACTGTGTAAGCATTGTTGAAATAAAAATCAATTTCATTTGAATTAAATGCATTTGTTAGTTCTTCAATATTATTGTATTTTTGAAAGTTTATTTCAACTCCAGATATTAATGAAAATGATTTTATAAATCCCGAATTAACACCTAATAAGCTTCCCATTAATGTAGTGTCATAAGGAAGCGTATCAACAAATCCATACGTATATCTTTTACTTCTAAAATCCACTTCTTCTTTTTCTGTTGTATCAGCAAAGTTAAAGTAACTATATGATAAATAGTTATTAAATGAATCAGTTAAATTTTTACTTGACCAATTATTATAATATTTTGTTAAAATACTGTTTAAACGATCTTCATCAGCTAATGATATTACGTAATCTTCAGTCATTTCAGTAATATTATAAGCTATATTATAGTCGTCACTTTCTATAATTACATCTAAAAATGGTAATTTAGGTAGTATACTTGCATCTACATCCAAATTATCATATGCTTCTAATAATTCTTCATAGTTATCATATCCAACAAAGCTTACATTAGTACTTCCTGTTAAATATTTATTTGCATCTTCCATTTTTGTACTTAAAACACCTATTTTGAAATTTTTTATTTCATCTATTTCATAGCTATTGTTATTTTTAGTTATTAGCGCATAATTATCTTGATAAAGAAAAATATCATTATCTGTCGCTTCATTTACGACTGTTATTGCATATTCTGCAGTTGTTGTATCTCCATAGTCAAAAGAATTTTTATTAAATGTTAATCCTGTATCTTCTTCTAAACTATTTAAAAAGTCAAAAACAATCCCAGTTCCACTGTAGTTAATTATTGATACTTCATTAATAATTGATAAATCTATTAAATTATTTTTATTACTTTCAATCCATTGTCTATCTAAAACAGTAAGTGATGTGTTTTCATCTTGTGCTGTAAAATAGTAATATACTCCTCCAGCAATTATTAAAAATAAAATTATAAAAATTATATTTCTTTTCTTTTTCATAAATACCTCTTATCCATTATTAGTCCATGAAAAAGTGTCATTTGTATTATGCTTATATCCAATTGACGGATAATTTGTTAATTCACTATTTTCGTTTGTAATAATTATTTGTAAATCATAATATGCTATTTCTTCTGTTGAAAGCGCTGATAATAATGATTCACTTGTTAATGTTTTAATTGTTGCTAAGTCTGTACCATCTATTACTTCTACACTTATTGTTATAATTTTTCCAATTAAGTCATATGTAACTTCAACTACATTTTCATTAGCTTTTATTAAATTTTTTATTTCTTCAGTTGTTGTAGTAGATATTGCTACTTCTTCAATTCCGTCTAATCTATCTCCATAAGAGTCTCCAGATGGAAATAGCATTTTTAAAAACCAATATGCAAATATGCATACAAGTATTAATAATATTGTTGCTAATATTAGTGCAACTTTATGTTTTTTTATAAATTTCATGTTTCACCTCGGCTATTATATATTATACTATATATTTATAAACATTGCAAAATATTTAAAAAAACGAAATATTATTTCGTTTCTTCTTTTAGTTTTGCTAATACTTCTTCTGTAACTTCGATTGCTTTTTCTTTTGCACTTTTTGCTGCTTCTTCTAAAACTGGTGTTCCTTTTTTAACTGCATATTCAACTAAGTCACTTGCCATATTTTCAATTTGAGATGCTTTTTTCTTAGCATATTTTAATACTTTTTCTTTATCTAAGTCTTCTAATTCAATTTTAATATCTTCAATCATTGTTTCAATTTTGATTTTTACTTCTTCTACATCAACTTCTTTTGCGCGATCTAATAATTCATCAAATTTTATTTTCAAGTCTTTTCTTGTTTCGCTTCCTTTTTTAGGTGCGAATAAGAAACCAAGTCCTATTCCTACTACTGCTCCTGCTGCGAATGTTCTAATTTTACCTTTTTTCATATTTATTTCCCTTTCTTTTTGCTAAAAAAGCCTATAATTTTATCGTTTATTAGCGATACAGATACTTCTGTTATTCTAGATATTGTTTCACTCGTCATATCAACAACATCAAATATTCCGTTTAATTTTTTTAATTTATTTTCTGTGTCATCAACTATAACATTTACTCTTTTTGATGTTGATATTAATCTTATTACTAATATTATAGTCGAAATTAATAAAACTATTAATAAAATGTAAATTATGATCTGAAAAAATTCGTCTAAAGATACCACCATTGCTTATTCGCCCCCTTCGTACATAGAATCTATTAATTCAAATAAATCTTGTTCTAATTCAATTGTTTTTTCTAGTTGGTCAATCGCTTCAATTAATTCTTCTGCTTTTTGTACTTTATCTTGTTTTGGTTTTATTTCTAATTCCTCATCGTCTTTTAGAAAAATTGAAGTATTTCCAAATAATGTGCTTTCTAATTCATCTTCTAAAGTTCCATATGCTTTTTTTCTTACTGTATCGATTGGAGATTCTAAATCATCATGTCTTTTTTCTACTATATCTTCTTTTACATAGTTTTTATCTAACATACCGTATATAGGAGAGATAATTGGAGTTGGTTTGAATTCTTTTTTATCTTGTTTTTCTTGTTTTACTTCTTGCTTATAAAGTCTAGGTTGATAAGTTGGCTTTATTGGTTCTTCAAATAGTATTTCTTCTATTTCTGGTTTGAAATCTTCTTCATCAAAAAATAGAGTTTGTTTTTTTACAGGAATTTCATCTTGTATTGGCGGAACTTCGATTTCTACTGGTTTTTTTTCTGGTTCATTTACAACTGGAGATGGAATTTCAACTTGAACGACTTCTTTTTTTATCGGCGTTACTTCTTCTACTTCTTCTGTAAAAATATTTTTTATTTTATCCATGAATTTCATATTTTATCCCCCTTATTCTTCCTCAACTATTCCTAAAAAATTTGAAGATTCTTGATTTGATTCGAAGATGTCATATCTTTCTTCTTTTTCCGTAAAGAATTCTTCATCAAGCATTAAATTAATTATATCGTTATTAAATTTAACAGTTGATAATATATATGATGCGTTTAATACGACGTCATTTATATCTTCCTTTTGTACCAAAGCTTCTATTTTTGAGTAATTATACATAAATTCTATTAAATAGTTTCCGTCTACTTCATTTATTTCTATATATCCACATTTATCATTTGAAGTTATTTCTTTTGAATAATATGATTCATTATTTTCTTCATATGTACATTCATTTTTATAATAATAACTTATTGCATCGATATATAAATAATAATAGTTTCCGTTACTGTATAATTTATCGTTTAGATCGCTTGAATCAATATATATAACTCCTCGTGGTATATAATACTTATATCCACTTCCAACACGGTTATATAATTCATTATCTTTTGATAATACAACATTTACTATGTTATCAATGTTATCTGTATCAATTCGAACAACAGAGCAACCTGTTAATAGAATTGATAATAATAGAAACAAGACAATTTTTTTCATATGCCACCTCTATTGTCATAATTATATCAAATATACTATGATAAAAAAAGTTTATTTTTTTATTTGACGTAAATAGTATGTCTACTTGTTTACTTCGATCATATATATTGGTTGACCTAAATTATGAAATTTCTTTTCGTATTCTGTTTGTATGTTTTTGCTTATATCGTCATTATATAAGTCTAAACTTATTTTTTCTATTTTATATTTATAATCTGTTAATGATACAACGGAAAATTCAAATAATTTTCTATTGTCAGTTTTCATTATAATGTGTTTTTTGTCTTTAAATATAAAATCATATCTTTTTAAAAATTCTAAACTAGTTAATCTTCTATGTTCATGTCTGTTTTTTGGCCATGGATCAGAGAAGTTTAAATAAAGTGTGTCTATTTCGTTTGCAAATATTTCTTCTATTTCTGTTGCGTCGAATCTGATAAATTTTAAATTTGTTAATTCTGTTACATCATTTTCTAAGGCTCTTACTAAAACACTGTCAAATTTTTCGATTCCAATAAAGTTAATATTAGGATATTTTCTTGCGTTTTCTATTATGAATTTACCTTTTCCCATCCCTATTTCTAAATGAATAGGAAAGTCATTATTGAAAATTGTTTTTATTTTCCCTTTATAATCTTTTGGATTGTTTATTACATGTGCATTGTTTTTTATTGTTTCACTTGCACCTTTTACATTTCTTAATCGCATTTAATCACCTATACAATTATACCATATATTCATATTTTGTTAAAATAAAAAGCAGTTTATACTGCTTTTATAGTTTATTTTTGATTTCTTCTTTTTGATATTCACCAAATTGATTTACGTATTGATTAAATTCATAATATGATATATTGTCTGGAATAATGGGTATTTGTGTAAGTACTCTTATGTCGTCCATAGGAAATCCACTGGTTATATTATTTAATGCTTCTTCTATTGTTTTATATTGGTGTATTCCTTTTTTCATGCTATCTGAGTGTTCAAAGTGATACCATGAATCTTTATATTTAAATAATACAAAACAATGCATTTTAATTTTGTTAAATGGTTCATTATCTTCATAAGTTCTATGACAATATAGTTTGTTTTCAAGCCCTATCACATCAAAAAAATATTTTATTAGTTTTGCTTGTTCTATGCATGTTCCAATACCATATTTAAGTATTTCTTCTATTGTACTTGTTCTATAATTTTTTCTGAAATTAAATAAATTATTAAAATGATAGAATTTATCTTTATCAATCCATCCATATGTTACGTTAGAGTCCATAAATTGCATTAATTCGCGGTCTATTTTTAATTGTTCAAATAGTTCTTTTCTATAATTTGAATCGTTAAATATCATTCTTTTTCCACTATCGTAGATAACTATTTCCTTTTTTGAAAAAAAATCATATTTTCCGTTTTCTATATAAAATCCACTTTGATGGTCTAAACAAAGAATTTTTTTTGTTTCAAAGTGTTTAGATTCTTCTTTATCTTCTTCGTCTTTTACATATAATGAAAAATTATTTAATATACATAGTCCTTTTGTATGTTCTAAGCTATCTTGATAAGGTGTAAGTAAATACGTTCCGCATATCTGTGCACATTTCCCTTTGAAATAAACAATTCCACCGTCTATTATATATTGCTTTAATTTTCCAAAACTTTCATTGCTATTTAATAAGTCATTTAATTTAATTGCGTCGTTTCCTGATATGTAAATTGCTGATACTTTAGAAAAGTCTTTTTTTTCTAATTCATCTATGTTATAGACTGTTTC
>JAWXUI010000051.1:0-5385 GCA_044432805.1 Mycoplasmatota bacterium
TTTTACATTAATCGAATTATTAGCAGTTTTAGTTATCTTAGTTGTAATCGCTGCTATAGCAACGCCAATCGTTATGGGTATAATTAACGATGCAAAAGAAAGTGCAGCAAGATCAAGTGCAGATGGATTTATTGATACAGTTGAATCTACATTAGCATTAGCTATGATAGAAGATTTTATGTTTAAATCAGAAGACACATGGACTGTTGCAGCTGATGGAGCAACTTTAAATGGAGCTAATGGTGAATCGATTTCGGTTTCTATCAATGGTAATTTTCCAAATGAAGGATCTACAGTAACTTTTGATGACGAAGGTGTTATGACTGCTGCTACAATTAAATATGATGATTATACAGTTACATATGCTGATGGTGAATTTACAGATTCATTTGAATCTGATAACACTGCTGCTTAGTAGTTAAAGGAAAGATATTTTATATCTTTTTTTTTGCTTTTTTTTCAAAAATTAAATAATTTATGATATACTAAATGTATAGAATAAAATAATAAAAAGAGGTGATTACTATGTACGATTTAGGTCAACATTTTAAAATTGATTATAGTAAGTGTTTAGGAAATGAAAAAAATATTATAAAGGGTGAAAAATATAGAATAACTGTTTTATCAGATGTTTTAATAAGACTAGAGTATAATGAAGAAGGTAAATTTAACGATAATTTAACACAATTAGTCAGAAATAGAAATTTTCCAATATTTGAATTTGAAAAAAAAGAAGATAAAAAATATTTAGAAATAGTTACTAAAAATTTTAGATTGTCATACGTGAAAGAAAAACCATTTAAAGGTTCATTAATTAATAAATTTTGTAATTTAAAAGTCGAATCTATTAATGGGGAAAAATCTTGGTATTTTGGTAAACCAGATATAAGAAATCTAGCCGCGCCTAAAGGTTTAAGTGACAAGAAGAGTAAATTTGAAAATATAAAAGGTTTATATACAGATGATGGAATGGTTTGTTTAGATGATTCACTATCCTTAAAATTACAAGAAAACGGAGAGTATGTAACAAAAGAAAAAACAATAGATTTATATTTATTTGTTTATAATGAAGATTTTTTAAATTGTTTAAAGGATTATTATGAACTAACTGGATATCCTCCTTTGATGCCAAGATATGCATTTGGTAACTGGTGGAGTAGAAATATTACATATAACGATGAGTTATTAAAAAAAGCAATTGATGATTTTCAATATAATGATATTCCTATATCTGTATTACTATTAAATAACTGGAGCAAGGTTGATCAAGATAAAAAAATTTCTTCATCATTTACTTTTAACAATAATTTTGCAAATCCAACTAAACTAATAGAGTATGTTAATAATATTGGGATTAGAGTTGGTCTTAATATAAATCCTAGTTTAGGAATACAATCAATTGAGCAGCAATATGAAAAAGTTAAAGAATATATGGTGCCTGATGAAAAAGGATTAATACCATTTAATATGCTTGATTCAAAATATGTTGATATTTATTTAAAAATGATGATTCATCCACTTGATAATATGGGGGTTGACTTTTATTGGATAGATGCCAAAATGGATGAAAAAGATTTGTTTTTATTAAATCACTATCATTACTATGATACAGTTAGAGATTTTAAAAAAAGACCGATGCTTCTTACTGGACATACTGGAATATCAAATCATAGAGTACCAGCTATTTATGCTGGAAAATCTATTGTAAATTGGAAATCATTAAAATTAAGTGCTTATCAAATTGTAAGTTCAACTAATATGGGTAATAATTTTATTAGCCATGATATAGGTGGATATTATAAAGGTACAGAAGATAATGAATTATATATAAGATTTGTTCAACTAGGAACTTTTTCACCAATATTAAAATTTGGTTCTGATAATGGAAAATATTATAAAAGAGAACCTTGGAGATGGAGTGTAAAAACATATACGATAGCCAAACAATATTTGCAATTAAGGCATAAATTAATTCCATATTTATATAATGAATCATATATTTATCATAAAGAGGGTATTTCACTAATAAAACCACTTTATTATTCAAAAAAAGAAATGTATGATGATGAATTATTTAGAAATGAATATTATTTTGGTTCGCAAATGTTTGTTGCGCCGATCGTTAATAAAAAAGATTATGTAATGAATAGAGTAATACATAAATTTTATTTACCTGAAGGTGTATGGTTTGACTTTACAACTGGTAAAAAGTTTATCGGTAATAAGCAATATGTCTCTTTTTATAAAGATCAAGATTATCCTGTATTTGCAAAAGCTGGAGCGATTATTTTGATGGGACATAATGATAATTTATGTAATACCAATCCTCCTAAAAATATGGAAATACACTTATTTCCAGGTGTTTCAAACAAATATGATTATTACGAAGATGATGGTATTTCTACTTTATATAAAAAAGATTTCTTTTTAAAGTCTAGTATTGAATATAATTATTTACCGAATAATTATGCAATTATTATAAGGGCAGTAACAGGTAAATCAGCTATTGTTCCGGAGTATAGAAATTATAAAATTGTTTTAAGAAATACAAAAGAAGCAAGAGACTTAACTGTTTATTTTAATAATGAACCAATTCAATTTACAAAATATGTAGACGGTCCTAACTTTATAATTGAAGTTACAGATGTAAAAACTATAGGTCAGTTAACTATTAACTGTAGAGGTAAAGATATTGAAATAGAAGCATCAAGAATTATAAACGAAGATATTGAAAGTATAATATCTGATTTAGAATTAGAAACAACACAAAAAGAAAAAATAGACAGTGTAATCTTTAGTGAACTTTCTATACAAAAGAAAAGAATTGCAATTAGAAAATTAAGTAGAATTGGATTAGAAAGAAAATTTATTAAATTGTTTTTAAAATTGCTTGAATATATTGAACAAGTATAGTATTATATTATTTAAGACGAAGAAAAAGAGTAGTAATAAAATTATTTTATTTAGAGAAAAAGTGGCTGGTGAAAACTTTTATAAAATGACTTATGAACTTACTTTGGAGTTTTATATATGATAAGTATATGACGAAGGCTTTGCGTTAAAAAGTATAAGAGTATAGATAAAATCTATAAATTAAGGTGGTACCGCGATTATTCGTCCTTAAATTTATAGATTTTTTTTGTTAGGAGGACATATGGAAGAAATAATTTATTATATAATTAGTTTTTTATTAATATATCTAATCTACTTTTTATTAATAATTAACAATAAAAAAAGAAAAAACAAATTATATGAATCAACAGAGGTTAAATATTTAATACAAGTATATAAATTAAAAAATATAAAAACAAAATTTTTCCCACATTTAATTGCTTTAGCAAATTCATTTATAATTACAACAGCTGTTACGATAGTATTAATATTGGATAATTTTATTTTACAATTTTTAGTGGGGTTCTTTGTTTTAATTATATTAAATTTATTTATTTATCACTTGATAGGAATATATTATAGAAAGAAGGAAAACAAATGAATATAGAAAATATAGAGAAAAAATGGCAACAATATTGGTTGGATAATAAAGTTTTTAAAGCTTATAATGACTCAACTAAGGAAAAATTTTATTATTTGATAGAATTTCCATATCCATCAGGAGCTGGATTGCATGTTGGACATGTTAGAAGCTATACGGCACTTGATGCAATGGCTAGGAAAAAAAGAATGCAAGGATTTAATGTTTTATATCCTATAGGATGGGATGCTTTTGGTTTGCCAGCTGAACAATATGCAATCAAAAACAAAATACATCCATCACTTGCAGTAACAGAAAATATAAAAGTATTTAAAAAACAAATTTTAGATTTGGGGATATCTTTTGATTGGGATAGAGAATTTGCAACAACAGATCCAGAATATTATAAATGGACACAATGGCAATTTATACAATTTGTAAAAAATAACATGGCTTATAAAGAAAAAAAGGAAATTAACTGGTGCCCAAATTGCAAAGTTGGTTTATCTAATGAAGAGGCTGAAGGTAATGTATGTGAACGTTGTGGTGGGGATGTTGTTAAAAAAGAAAAAGAACAGTGGATTTTAAAAATGAGTGATTATTCTGAAAAATTACTTAAAGGTTTAGATCAAACTGAATTTTTAGATAGAATTAAAACTGCACAAGTAAATTGGATTGGGAAAAGTGAAGGGGCAAGTGTTTATTTTGATTTAAATGTTGATTATAAATTAGAAGTTTTTACTACAAGACCAGATACTTTATTTGGAGTAACATTTATGGTTATTTCACCAGAACATAAATTAATTGATAACTATAAAGAGTTAATAACTAATATTGATGAAGTAAATAATTATCAAAAAGCAAGTGCTAAAAAAACAGAAATTGAAAGAACTGATGCTACTAAAGAAAAAACAGGTGTTAAGTTAGAAGGAATATATGCTATTAATCCGATTAATAAAGAAAAAATTCCAGTATTTATTTCTGATTATGTTTTAGCTAATTATGGGACTGGGGCAATAATGGCTGTACCTGCTCATGATCAAAGAGATTATGATTTTGCTTCTAAATTTAATATTGATATTATTCCAGTTATTGAAGGTGATATAAGCGAATGTGCTTATACAGAAAATGGAGTAATGATTAATTCTGGATTTTTAAATGGAATTGATAATAAATTAGATGCAATAAATAAAACAATTGAATTTTTAGAAAGTAATAAAATTGGTTCTAAAAAAGTTAATTATAAATTACAAGATTGGATTTTTTCAAGACAAAGATTTTGGGGAGAACCAATACCTATGGTTTATTGTGAAGATTGTGGATGGGTTTGTGAAAAAGAAGAAAATTTACCTATAGTATTACCAAAAGTTACTTCATATGAGCCAACTGATGATGGGGAAAGTCCTTTAGCGTCAATTGATGAATTTGTTAATTGTAGCTGTCCTAAATGTGGTAAAAAAGCAAAAAGAGAAACTGATACTATGCCTAACTGGGCTGGTTCAAGTTGGTATTATTTAAGATATATGGATCCTAATAACAATAATGAATTTGTGTCAAAAGATGCTATGAATTATTGGAATATGGTTGATTATTATAATGGTGGAATGGAACATGCAACAAGACATTTATTATATGCGAGATTTTGGCATAATTTCTTGTATGATATTGATAAAGTACCATATAACGAACCTTTTAAAAAACGTGTTGCTCATGGTATGATTTTAGGGTCTAATGGTGAGAAGATGAGTAAGTCAAAAGGAAATGTAGTAAATCCAGATGATATGATAAAATCTTATGGTGCTGATGCTCTTCGTACGTATGAGATGTTTATTGCTGATTATCAATCTGATGCTTCTTGGAATGAAGATGGTTTAAAAGGTTGTAAGAAATTCTTAGATAGAATAATTAATTTA
>JAWXUI010000052.1:0-5039 GCA_044432805.1 Mycoplasmatota bacterium
CTAGTGATTATGTAAACGAATATGAAACGCAAATACTAGATAGAGAAGATGATGAGGCTTATAAAATAATCGAGTTTGAGATAAATGGTGAAAATGCATATCTTGCTGTTATATATGATCCCTCTACTATAAGTGACTTTATGAAAGTGGTCAATATGTTGCTGATATGGCTGTGGACTACGGTGCTAGCCTTGCAATAAACGCTGGAAGATTTAGTGATGCAAAAGGAAAAAATGGAAGTGGCGCTATCCCTTCTGGAATAACAATAGTAGATGGCGAAGTTATTACGGGCGATGATAGTACGGTCAATTAATTGGATAACGTTTTAATGCTTATTGATAACTGCACAGTAGAAATGGCTCTTGATTATGGAATAACAGATGCTGTTTATTCAACACCATTTTTAATAGTAAACGGTGTGCAGCCTTATATTTCTGGTAATGGAGGATTTGGTATGGCCGGAAGAACTGCGATTGGCCAAAGAGCTGATGGAATAGTGTTATTTTTAGTGGTAGATTCAAATGAACTGCGAACTAATGGAGCGTCAATGGCTGATTTAATTGAAATAATGCTAAATTACGGAGCTATTAACGCAGCTAATCTTGATGGTGGAACTTCTAGTGCAATGAGTTTAAACTATGAAATTTTAAATGATCCAATAAGTTATAATTTCAAACACACAACAAGACCAATAGCTACTATTTTTTATGTAAAATAAGTTTGACAGTGTAAAAATTTGTCGGATGAAGTGATAAAAAAATCACTTTTTTTATAAGTTGAAGTTTGCGTGAGCAAAGTGATTTAATGTATGAAATAATGAATTGGATTTACCATTTTCTAAAATAGGAAGGTTGCTTGTTTTATTTTTTTCAAAAATACTATAATTCAATAATTCTTGATTAATGGTTATTGTTTCTTTCGCATTATAAGAGTTTATATATAAGTTAAATATGTTAATTCCATTTTGTTCATATTCTCTTAGCTTAAGCAATTTTCCAATTGTTTTAGAACTATATGCTTTAGGTCTTGAAGAGAAATAATCAGCTACGTTATGTGATATATGTGCTTCCATTGAAGATTTATATTCGCTGTTTTTCATATTTATAATGGATTTCCAATTGTTTAATAAGTAATTCCTGTATTTATCTAAGTTATTTAATTTTTTTTCTAGTTTTTCGTTTTTTAATTTATCATTGCAATTTTCTTTTAGCTTTTCATAAGTTTCCTTTAATTGTTGTTTATTGTTATGATCTATACATTTATGAAGTTGCGATCTAATTTTTTTATCATGTGTAGAACGATTTATACACTGTGATGCATGAAAATCACATAAACATTTAAAAACTTCCACAAAACTATTAAGTTTTAAATTATAAACGCCTGCAGTAATCCATTTTCCGGCATCCGATAAAACTTTGATTTTCTTTATTTTGTCAAAATCATATATTTCTATAATTTCATTAATAAATTCATCCCACGGATTTTTCGATGCAGTTAAAAATAAATGTTTATTTTGTAAGACTCTTTTTCCATTAATAGTTTTGATGCTACTGAAGATGATAAAAGCTTTAACCATTATATTATTTTTTATTTTTCCTGTTTTTTTACTATGATATTTATCTAGTTGACTATCAGTTTTATTCTCATTAATAATTTCATCTTTAATTTGCTCACTGGTTTTTGATTCGGCATTATCATTTTCATTATTATATAAACGAATTTGTTCATGTACAAACTTTTCATCGATCATTACATATAAAGTGTCAGAAGATTCTTTTAAATTATATTTAACTTTAGGTGTATTCCAGTCTTTAATCCAGTTATAGATATTTTGTCGCGAGATACTGTAATCAAGTAAATTGTTGAATGGATTTATAATTGCGTCGCATAGTTCGCCACCTTTTTTTTGATTGGTTTTAAGAGCAGTTTCTATTGCCAAAGCTTTAATCGTCGGGTCGTATCTATCGTATTTATTGAAGTTAAAAATATTATCAATAAAATAAAAATGATGTTCTCTATTTTTATCTTCATAATATGTTCTTTTAATTTCTAATTCACCAAAAATAGTTAGTATTGATCTTAAATCTTTACTTTTATTAACATTGTAATAAAGAAGTCTATCCTCAGAATTTCTAAACATTAAATCTAGATATTCTATAGAAGACTTTAAAACAGATAAAACAAGAGATTTCATTTCTTCATTAATATCAACTGTTATATTTTTGGTTGAACTATAATTATCGAATAAAAAGGAAATTATTTTATATGATAAATCACCAAAAGCATTGCTTAATTGTTCTTTGATGTAATTTTTTGCATCATCTTTCATTTTTTGTGTTATTATATTCATATGAGTACCGCCTTTATTCTCAAAATAATTATAACGCAGTACTCTTTTTTTGTCCATCCGACAATTTTTTACACTGTCAAATGTTTTTTTTAGTTGCAATAATTTAATGAAAGTGATAAAATATAACTCATTAAATTTATTTGCAAATAAAAAGGAGTAGTGAATTATGGAAAAAACTAAATTAGAAGAAGAAGAATATTTAGAATATACTTTAAAAAAATTTGAAGAGGTTATAGCTGATACTAAATTGAGATTAGATTCAGTTGGTAGAATGTATAGAAATGACCCAGTATTATTTCAAAATTTTACAAACCAATACAAAAATAGATTAAGGCTTTTAAATAAAACTGCTGATAAACCATATTTTGCAAGATTAGATTTCCGTGATTTTCAAGAAGATAAAGTGGAAGAATGTTATATAGGAAAAGTTGGTGTTTTTGACGAAGATAATAAAATTATTACCGTTGATTGGAGAGCTCCTATAGCATCAATGTATTATGATAGTAACATTGGTGATGCATCATATGAAGCACCAAAAGGAATAATTAAAGGCGAATTACTAGTCAAAAGACAATATGATATAGAAAGTGGAAAATTGAATAGTTTCCAAGATGTTGACACAGTATCGAACGATGAAATGTTAAAACCTTATTTAGGAGTTAATGCTGATAGTAGATTGAAAAATATCGTATCTACTATTCAGTCTGAGCAAAATAATATTATAAGAGAAAAAATGCATAATAACATTATTGTTCAAGGAGTTGCTGGTAGTGGCAAAACGACGGTTGCACTTCATAGAATCGCCTACTTAGTGTATAATAACATAAATAATATTAAACCAAACCAATACTTAGTTATTGGGCCTAGTAAATTTTTTGTTAAATATATTTCTGGCGTTTTACCAGATTTAGATGTTAATGATGTATCTCAATTAACATATGATGAAATAGTCAGAGAATTAATAAATGAGGATTTTGAATTAATATCCGATGAAGAAAAATTAAAAAATTCAATAAAAGATGTTAATGAAATGTTTTATGAAAAATTAAGAGTTTCGATGCTATATAAAAAAACACTTGATAAATTTTTAAAAGATTTTGATAAAGATGTAGTTCCTGATAAAAATTTTATTGTTAAGGGATATACTATAATATCAAAAAATGTTATTTCAGATATATATAATAGTATTGAGGGAAATGATGTTATTAATTATAGTGTACTTGCAAAAAAAAATGATAGAGTTATTTTATTTATAAGAAAATATATAGAAGATAATAACGATGTTATATTGTCTAGTATTAGAAATCAGTTTTACGATAAAATAGAAAATATGAATAGAGACGAAATAGTAAAAGAAAGAAAAAATATAGAGTTTGTTGAAAAAGAAATTCGTAATTGTTGTAATCAAAGTTTAAAAAAATATTTTTCTGGAGCTAGTCCCAAAATATTAACGTTATATATGCAATTTTTAAAGAATATTGAAAATTACGTAGAATTAAATAATCTGGATTACGATATTAAGGAAAAAAGTAAAATAAATTTTAAAAATATAAAATCTAAGAAAGTTGAATTTGAAGATTTAGGTGCATTAATATATTTGTTTTATAGAATTTATGGTTCAGGAGAATTTGAAAAATATCGCCATGCTGTAGTTGATGAAGCGCAAGATTTTGGAGAATTTAATTTTTATGCACTAAAACATTTAATGCCGAAGAGTTCATTTAGTATATTTGGAGATCTTGCTCAATCTATATACCAATATCGTGGAGTATCTGATTGGAATAGTGTTTTAAATAGCAGTTTTAATGGAAAATGTGATATTAAACATTTAACAAAAAGCTATAGAACAACAACAGAAATAATGGATTCAGCTAATATTATAACAAATCACTTAGGAATAAAAGTCGCTGAGCCAGTTATTAGACACGGTGTTGAAGTTGGATATGGCGAACTAGAAAATATTTCTAATATTTTAAATGAATTAAATAATTTTATACTCAAAGGTTATAAATCAATAGCAATTATATGTAAAGATGAAGTTGAATCAACATATATATATAACTATTTAAAATCACAAAATATAAATGTAAATAATATAACAAATTCAGATACTGAATATAATGGCGGAATATGTACTATTACTAGTTATCTAGCTAAGGGTTTAGAATTTGATGGTGTTATTATTTCGGATGCATCAGAAAATAGATATGATGACTCTAAAAGTATAGATATGAAATTATTATATGTGGCTATGACTAGAGCGCTTCATGAACTTGTAATATTTTATAGTGGAAATATTACATTACCGTTACAAAATCAAGCAAAAAAAAAAGTAGATGATTGTGTAGTAAGAACTAGAAATAAATAATTATAATAAATCTTTAATCTCAAAAGTATATTCATTATTCTTATATTCAAACTTAAAATAAGTAAACATTGGAAAATTATCTAATGTTTTTTTAAGTTCTAATAATGCAATATCTTTTTTGTTAAATCCACTATATGAAGAAATAAAATCTATTACTTCACTACACATATCATATTTTTTTAGTTGCTTTGTTTTCATAGTTATAAACTCCTTTTAAAAGTTATAACACAAAATAGCAATTATTTATAACTGAAAATAGCATTTTGTTATTATTTTTCATTTAAATGTGAAAATATTAGTAGGTGATAAAAGTGATAGATA
>JAWXUI010000053.1:0-4936 GCA_044432805.1 Mycoplasmatota bacterium
CTACTTATAATTTTTTTTTGATTAACCCAAGTTTGACAGTTGTAGTTAATTTTTATTCACAAACCTAGATAAAATCTGGTTTTTTTATTGTTTTACTATTGCGTAGTATATCGTAGTAGTGTATAATGTATTTAGGGTGAAATTATGAGGATTAGTACATCAAGATCTAAAAATACAATTATATATTATATTATCAAGGATTACACGAAAAACGGTAAGCGTTCTACCGCTATTGTAGAACGCTTAGGTAACAAAAATAAAATAAGTGAACTTGCAGAAGCAGAAGACATAAGTGTCGAACTTTGGCTTAAAAATTATCTTGAGAAATATAAACAAGAACACTGTTTAGAAAAGGAAACAATAACAGTTGCCAAAGACACAAGTAAACTAATACCTAAAAATCAAAACAAATTATTTAATGTAGGATACTTATTTTTAAAAGATATTTATTATGATTTAAAATTAAATGAAATTTGCGACGAAATTTGTGAAAAATATAAATTTAAATTTGATTTAAACGAAGTTTTATCTAATTTGGTTTATTCAAGAATAATCTATCCTTCTTCTAAATTAAAAACTCATAAATTAAGTAAAAAATTTATAGAACCATCAAATATAGATTTGGTTAATATGTATAGATCATTAACATATTTAACTAAAGAAATGGATTTAATACAAGAAAGACTGTTTGAAAATAGCTTAAATGTTTTAGATAGAAATTCAAAAGTTATATATTTTGATTGCACAAATTACTATTTTGAAATTCCTAATGAAAATGAATTCCAAAAATTTGGTATAAACAAACAACACCAGCCTTCTCCGCAAGTCGGAATGGGATTATTTATGGATGGTGATGGAATACCACTTGCATTTAACATATATCCAGGCAACGAAAGCGAAACTAAGCAATTGATACCAACACAAAATAAAATAATAAACAATTTTAAATTACCAGATTCCAAACTAATTTTATGTACCGATTCAGCAATGTGTACTGACGAAATAAAAAAAGAAAATGTTAAAAATGGCAGAGGTTTTGTAATTACACAATCTCTTAAAAAAATGAAAAAAGAATATTTAGATATAGCATTAAATCCAACTGAATGGAGAATATCAAAAGATAAGAGAAATTTATACAATATAGATGATATTCAAAATGATGAAACTTTATCAAAAAAATATAAAGATACACTTTTTTATAAAATAATAGGTTCTGAAACGAAATCTGTAAAGCAAGATATTATAGTTACTTTTTCTCTAAAATACAAAGAATATCATAGTTCTTTAAGACAAAATCAAATCGAGCGAGCTGAAAGAAAAATACAAAATAATAAAGGCAAAAAAATCGAAATGAAAGTTAATCAAAACGATTTCAAAAGATTCATTAATGAAACATCTTCTACAAAAGATGGCGAAGTTGCAGAAGTTTATAATTATGATATTAATAAAAATTTAATAGCAGAAGAATCTAAATTCGATGGGTTTTATGGGTTATCAACAAATTTAATTGATGATATTGAAGTTATATTAAAAGTCGCTAAAGGAAGATGGGAAATCGAAGAATCTTTTAGAATTATGAAAACAGATTTTAAAGCAAGACCAGTCCACTTATCTAACAAAGAAAGAATCGAAGGACATTTTCTTACTTGTTATCTATCATTATTAATTTACAGAATATTAGAAAAGAAGTTAAATGAAGAATACACCACAACACAAATACTTGATACTATAAGAAATATGAATGTATTTGAACACACAGGTAGCGGATATTCTCCAGTATATGAAAGAACCGATTTAACTGACTCTCTCCACGATAAATTCAGTAAGCGATCAAAAATTATACGTCTAGTAAGCGTATTTTTTTAATGGTAAAATTATAAAGTATTTAAGGAGGAGAATGTACAATGGCAAATGTATACACACAAGAAGATAAGAAAACATTAAAGGAAAGATATGAAGCAAGTGGATTATCTAAAGTACAGTTTTGTAAAAGGAACAGTATTAGTCTTTCCACATTTTGTGCATGGTTTAAAAATAAGCCTAACGAAGATTTTGGACTGTATAAGATAAAAGATGAAAAAACAAAATATTTTAATTTTACAAGCGATACAATTGAATTGAATTTAAAAGAAAATTTCGATAAAAATTTATTATTAAAAATTGTCGAGGCAATTACAAATGCTTGAGCATATGTTAAAGGATATTGATGAAATATATATAGCGTACGGATATACTGATTTTAGAAAACAGACATATTCATTAGCAAATTTAGTAACAAGTAAATATAAAGCAGAATTATACAAAAGCGCAGCCTTTATATTTTGTAATAAACACAGAACCGCAATAAAAGTACTATGTTATGATAAGAATGGATTTGTTCTAGCACAAAAAACATTATTAAATGCTGATAAGATGAAATTTCAGTGGCCAAGAAATGAAGATGAGTTAAAAATAATTACATATAATCAATTAAAATGGTTATTAACAGGACTAACGATGTATCCGAAAAAACAATTTAATGAGTATAAAATTTAACTCATTTTTTATTGTGAAACAGCCTAATTTTCCTTGAAAAATCAGGATATTTTTGGTATAATTAATACATAGAAACGAGCAGTAAAATGAATCAATTAAATAATGAAAAATTACTTGAAGAAATCGAAATATTAAAAGTTAAAAATGATATGCTTTTAAAAAGGAATGAAGAATTAGAACAATTACTTCATTTATTCAAAACAAAAGTTTTTGGTAGTAAAAAAGAAAATTTAATTCCTGAAGTTGCGCCGAATCAATTATCATTTTTTGATAACGTTGAATTAACTGATGAAGTAAAAAAAGAAATTGATGAGTTAAAAAAAGAATTAACAATAGGTTCTAAAGCTGTTAAAAAAAATAAAAAAACAGGATTAACTAAAAAAGCTTTAAAGGAAGCAACTGAAGAAAATATAGTAAGTGAAATAAAAGGTGCAAAATGTCCACAATGTGGTGAAGAATTAAAATACATGGCACAACAAGTAGGAAATAAAGAAGTTGTGTTTATTCCTGCGAGTTTTAAAATAATAAATCATATATCCCAAACTTATAAATGTCCTTGTTGCGGAACAAAAAATGATAACAATACTTATATTGTAAAAACAACTACGAAAAAATTGCCGATTTCAAGTTCTTTAGGATCATCATCAATTATAACTGATGTAATATATCAAAAGTTTTTGCAAGGCGTTCCTTTATATAGACAAGAACTTGTTTGGAAAGATCGCGGTGTAATACTACAAAGAAATACAATGGCTAATTGGGTTATTTCATCATGCGATTATTATTTTAAACCATTACATGAATTAATGCTAAAAGAAATAAAAAAATGTAATGTACTGCATGCTGATGAAACAACAATCCAAGTTAATAAAGAAGAAAATAAAAAAGCCTCTAGCAATTCTTACATGTGGGTTTTAGCATCTGGAAAAGATGAAAAAATAAAATCAGTGGTATTTAATTACTATAATAATAGAAGTAGTAACACAGCTGAACAATTATTAACTGATTTTAAAAATAATTTAATAACTGATGGTTATGCAAGTTATAATAATATAAAAGCTAAAAATCATGGTGGATGTTGGTCTCATGCTAGAAGATATTTTTTTGAAAGCATACCAAATATAGACAATAAACCAGATGAAAATTCAGATGGTTATATTGGAGTTTTACTTTGTAATAAATTATTTGAGCTTGAAAGAAAAATGGAAGTTTTAAAAACTGACGAAGAAAAATTAGAATTCAGAAATAAATATCATAAAAAAACAGTAAATAATTTTTATGAATATGTCGAAAAAACTTCATTAAAACCAACAAACAGCAAAAAATTAAACAAAGCATTAACTTATGCAATAAATCAAAAAGAAAAGCTTACAACATTTTTAAAAGATATAAACATACCTTTGACAAACAATTTGGCTGAGCGTTCTATTAGACCATTTGCTGTACATAGAAAAAATTGGTTATTTGCAGATACTGTTGGAGGAGCAAATGCTAATGCAATATTATACACACTTATTGAAAGTTGCAAGCTTAACCAAGTAAATACAAGAAAATATATTAATTATTTACTTGATGTATTACCTCAAATCGATGAATTAAACGAAGATATATTAAAAGATTATCTACCATACTCTACAAAGTTGCCAACAGAGTTATATAATCTTGATGATAATGAAGATTGCGAACCCAAAGAAATTGAACCCATGAATTAATAAAATAAAGATAAAAAATCCAAAGTCGTTATTAACAACTTTGGATTTTTCAATACGGTATATTTTTGATCGCTTACCTTCCTTTCCAACAATTAAATTATAATTCATTTTTATAAAAATTACAATACTCCCACTGAAAAAAAAGTACACAAATGTACTTTTTTTTCAGTGGAACATTTATTTTAAAAACTTAACACACACTACAAAACATAAAATGCATTAATTTTTTAAACATCCAATTGGAACTATATATACTCCATCTTCTCTTCTAAAAGCATAAGGGGACGTAGCTGTTAACACCATTAGAAATGATGGATTTTTCATTTTTGTAGTATCAATTTTAGCTTCTAATTTTTTCAAATTTTTTACAGCTTCTTCAATAGCATCATCTGTTCCTAATTTTATTTCAATAAGACCATAAGAAGAATCTTTTAAATGCACCACCGCATCACATTCTAAATCATTAGAGTCTTTATAATGAAAAACCTCGCCTTCAATACTTTCAGCATAAATTCTTAAATCTCTAATGCATAATGATTCAAATAAAAATCCAAATGTATTTAAGTCACTAATTAAATCGTTAGGACCTATTTTAAGAGAAGCTGCTGCAATTGATGGGTCAGTAAAATATTTAGTAGCAGTAGTTCTAATAGCAATTTTACTACGTAAATTAGGATTCCAAGCCGGGC
>JAWXUI010000054.1:0-4848 GCA_044432805.1 Mycoplasmatota bacterium
GCAGCTTCTGTGGCTCTATTTTCTCCAACACCCATACCAATACCAATTAAAGCATTTCCTCTATTTTCCATAACTGCTTTTACATCTGCAAAATCTAAGTTTATTAATCCAGCGACTGCAATTAAATCTGAAATTGATTGTACTCCTCGTCTAAGAACATTATCAACTTCTTTAAACGATTCTAATAATGGTGTTGATTTGTCTATTATTTCTCTTAATCTATCATTTGGAATAACTATTAAAGTATCCACATGTTTTTTTAATTCCTCTAAACCTGCTATAGCTTGTTCCATTCTTTTTCTACCTTCAAATGAAAATGGTTTTGTTACTATACCAACAGTTAATGCACCTAATTCTTGTGCTACATCTGCAATTACTGGTGCGGCACCTGTTCCAGTTCCTCCACCCATTCCGCAGGTTACAAATACCATGTCAGCACCTTCTAATGCTTTTTTTATTTCTTCTTTAGACTCTAATGCTGCTTCTCTACCAATACCTGGTTTAGCTCCAGCTCCTCTTCCACCTGTAAGGTTAGTCCCAATTTGGATTTTATTTGGCGACTTTGATACATTTAAAACTTGCAAATCTGTATTTGCAACTATAAATTCTACACCTTTAACTCCAGACTCTATCATTCTATTTACTGCGTTATTACCGCCTCCACCGACACCAATAACCTTAATTTTTGCAATTTGATCCATTTCTAATCCAAACATAATTTCCTCCTATTATTCATCAAAAAAGTAGTCAAATACTTTTCCTATCATCGAATCACTTGTCCCATTTATAAAACCCTTTTTATTACTTGATAAATCTTCCATATCTTTATTACTTATCATAGAGTAATTTCTTCCATTTAACTTTAATTTGCTAATAAAATAAATTATATTTCCAATGCTAGAAGAATATTTATTATTCCTAAGACCAACAATGTTAATATTCCCTAATGTTTGTTTTTTATTAAATACTTCATCAGCAGTATAATTAAAACAATTTAAATTAGTAATACCACCTGTAAGTATCACATAATCTATATGATTACTAGTAAGTACGCTTATTTCTTTCTTCGCTAAATTTAAGATTTCTAGCAATCCTTCATAAACAATTTCACTGACTTCAAACTGATTTACTTTGCTGTTCGTAAGTTCAAAATAATCATGTTGATTTGCTATTTTTTTATGCGCTAACGCAAACTTTTCTTTTAATTTTTTTGTTGTTTCATCATTTGTTTTAAAGATATATGATATTCCTTTATCTATATTACTATCACCTATTTGAACTATTGTATTTTTTACAACTATTCCTTTATTGTGAAGAGATACTGTTGTAGTTTGAGATCCAATATTTATTATTACCCCAACTTGCTTATCCATATCTGGTTTTTTATATGCATAATAGTCTCCTATAGAATTTATAGAAATATCTACAGTTTCTATTCCTAAACCATCGAATAGTTTTACAACCGAATAAATATTTTTTTTCGGAGCATCTATGAGTATTGCTTTCATACCCAATTTTGTTGCTTCCATATTTTTTGGATCCTTAACAATTTTATTTTTATCCAATATGAATTCGATTGGCAAAGCCGTTATCATTTCTTTTCCTGGTTTCAAATTATTTCTAACTGCATTTTGAATTATTTTAGTAATATCTTCTCCTGTTATTATATTTTCAATTTCAATTTCTTCTTCCAAAAGATTAAAATTAGCAAAATAACTTGGAACAGTTGTAATCACTCTTTTAATTTTAAAACCTAATATTTGTTCAATTTCTATAATTCCCTTTTTTAAACTTTCACTAGCTGCTTCTAAATTCGTTATTACTCCCTTTGTGATTCCATTTGATTTAATAGATGTTGAAGCCAATAAATTTAACTTATTTCTTGATAATTCACAAGTTACAATTTTTATTGTGTCCGAACCTATATCTACACTAGTATAAACATGTTTCACCTATTCACCTACAATCTATATATAATTATACAATAAATTTAATAAAATGTAAAAAAAAAGACAAAAAAAAAGCAAAAAGTGCAATTATTCTTCAAAAATTTCAAAAGAATTACCTGCATCTAGATTTAATATACCTTTTTTTCCTTCTATATATTTAATTATTTCAAAATAATCATTAAGACTATTGAAGTTATTGAAATTAATATAAACATAGTTTCCATCTACCATTTTAAAAAGAAATCTTTCTAAATCAACTGATGGTGTATATTGAATTTCAGATACTCTGTCTAATATTTCTTTATCAATTATTTGTAAATTGGATAACAGTTCATTTAAATATTCACTTGGAACCGAATTAATTAGATATATAGTTGTCAACTCTTCATCTATTGTTTCACCGTTTAATAAATATGTTTTGGCATCAGGATAATAATAAAATAATGGATAGTTTTCTTCTACTTCTATATAAATTTTAAAAAATTCTTTAGTGACTTTAACTTCTTTTATAAAATTGTCATTTCTCAAAATTGTTTCTATTGTATAAGAAAAAGTTTTAAAATAAGAAGGGTAATCCTCTAATTGCGCTAATTCTATTATTTCTTGATCACTTAACATCGAATTTCCTTTTATGTAAATATTCTTAATTGGAATATTAATTAAATAATTAAATATTAAAGTAAACAATATTAATAATATAATGAAAATCAATACATTTTTATATTTTATTCTTATTTTCTTTTTTTCTTTTTTTTGTGATTTATTTATATTAATGTTTTTATTTACTTGCTTTTTTTGTGGTTTTTTAACATTAATGTTTTTTGTGCTTTTATTAACTTGCTTTTTTTGTGATGTTTTAACATTAATGTTTTTTTTGCTTTTATTTACTTGCTTTTTTTGTGGTTTTTTAACATTAATGTTTTTTTTGTTTTTATTAACTTGCTTTTTTTGTGATGTTTTAGCAATTACTTTTTTTTTGTTTGTTAATTTTTTGTTGGTTTTATCCGTTATATTTTTATTCATAGCTCACCTATAAGACAATTTCTTGTTCACATAATAAATCAATATCATATTCTTTTTTTACTTGTTTTTGTATTTCTTCTATTAAATCAACTATTTCTTTTCCAGTTGCATTTTTTTCATTAATAATAAAGTTAGCGTGTTTTTCACTTACTTTAGCCCCACCATTATTTTTGCCTTTATACCCAATATTTTCTATTAGTCTTCCCGCATAATCATTAGTTGGATTTCTAAATACCGAACCTGCCGACGGGTATTCTAAAGGTTGTGATTCTAATCTTCTTTGCTTTCTTTCATTAATTACTTCCAATATTGCTTCCTTTGTTCCTCTTTTTAGTATTAGTGTAACTTCTAAACAAATATATTTTTTTTCTTTTTGTAATAATGATGTTCTATAATGAAAATCCAAATCGTCATTATAAATTACTTTTACATCATAATTTTCATCTAATACTTTAATTTTATTTACAATATATCCCATATCACTTTTATAGGCTCCTGCATTCATGTATACGGCTCCACCTACAGTTCCTGGAATTCCTGATGCAAACTCTAAACCAGTTAGCGAAGATGCTGCTGCTTTCATAGATAATTTCATCAAATTATAACCAGATCCTACTGTTATAATTCTATTATTTATTTTCAACTTATTGAATTCATCTAACTTTATTAAAACACCATCATAACGTGCTTTACAAAAGATTAAATTTGAACCTTTACCTATGATTTTATTTTTTATATTATTTTGTTTTAAATATTTCATCAACTTTATCAAAGAATTTATATTTTTTGGATAAACTACACAATCAACAGTCTTACCTATTTTATAAGTATTTAATTCGTTTAACTTAGCATTTTCTACTACTTTACCAACTTTTAATTTTTTTAAATCACTTATTATGTTCATTCTATCCCTCTTTTACTAAAGTTTTAATAATTTCATAAATTTTATCCGCACTTTTAGGTGTTTCTAATTTTTTTAAATTTAATTTGATTTCTTTTATTTTACTTTCGTCATAAATTAAAGAATCAATTGAATCCACTAAAATATCTTTCTTTAAATGTTTTTCTTCTATTAATAACGCTGCATTGTTTTCTACTAAATCAAGTGCGTTTATATATTGATGATTATTTGGAACGTATGGACTTGGAATAAATATACAAGGTATTTTTAATGATATTGCTTCACTTATAGTCGTTGCACCTGCACGAGTTACCATTATATCTGTTTTTTTCATTATTCTAGTCATGTTTTCTATATAAGGTAGTACTTTTACATTTTTAGGAAACTTAATAGTCTTTATATCATCATATGAATTTTTTCCCGTCACAAATAATATTTCATATTCTTTTTTAGAAAAACTATTCATTGTTTTTATTAAAAAATCATTTACTTTGCTTGAACCAAGTGATCCCATAACAAAAAGCACTAATTTTTTATTTTCATTTAAATTAAATTCAGACTTATCTGCTGCTTTTATATTTATAGCATCTTGACTACAAGGATTTCCTGTTAAGATTGCATTTTTAAAATATTTTAAAGACGCCTGCGTTGAAACTCCTATTTTATCTACTTTATTTTTTAAAAATAAATTAGCTTTCCCTGGAATTGAATTTTGTTCATGGATAAATGTTTTTATTTTTAATTTCTTTGCTGCTAGCAAAACAGGAGTTGTAACATATCCTCCTACACCTATTACTATATCTGGTTTAAATTCTTTTATTATGTTAGTACATTCTTTTATTGATTTTATTAAACAATTTATCGTTTTGATATTTTTTGTTAGTTTTTTTCTATTAAATCCATAGATTTCTATTGCTTTAAAATCTATATTATATTTTGGAATAATATCTTTTTCCATTCTGTTATGAGTACCTA
>JAWXUI010000055.1:0-4827 GCA_044432805.1 Mycoplasmatota bacterium
CTGATATAACTTACACCTAATATATCATTTGGACTGTCTAGTTTTATATCACAGATGTCTTTTAAAGCAAGAGAAGATGAAATAGGAAAACTTATTCCATCTTTAATATATTTATTTACTAATTCATCATATTCTTTACTTAATTGTGTATTCGCGCATTTAACTAGAGATTTAATATCATTAGATTCACTTCCAAAAACTATTTTATCAACATTTAAATGCTTTAAAATTCTAATAGAATACTTACTAAAAGTATCTGCACTTTGAGTAGCGAAACAAAAAGGAAGTTCAACAACTAGATCAACGCCATAAGTAAGCGCTAGAGAAGTTTTATCCCACTTGTTAATTAAACTAATGTCTCCTCTTTGAGTAAAATTACCACTCATTACTAATACGATAGGTTCATTAAACTGTTTTTTTACTTCATTTAAATGATGTAAATGTCCATTATGAAATGGATTATATTCGCATATTATACCAACTGCCATAGTTATCACCAAATATATAATAACATATATTTATAAAAAACAAAAAGTTCTTGCTAAAACTACTAAACTTATGTATAATGTATTTGCTGGTGATAAAATGATAATTGATTTAATAAAATTAAAAAACAAAATTGAAAAACATATTAAAATAGAAGAAGATATAGTATTTTCTTCTGATATGTTAAAAGAAAGTGAATTAATTGATTTAGAAAATGCAAAAGTAAGTGGTTATATTACTCTTGATTCTCAAAATGAATATTTAATAGATATCATTATAAAAGGAACACTTGTACTTCCTTGTTCAGTTACTTTAAAACCTGTAAAAATTGAATTTGAAACCAATATAAACGATTATTTACAAGTTTTAGTAGAAGAAATCGATGAATTTCAAAAAAATATAGGAAATTCTATTGATATTTTTCCAATTATATGGGAAAATATATTAATGGAAATTCCAATAAAAGTGACAAGCGAAGAAACTAGTGATTTAAAAACACAAGGTGACGGTTGGAAACTTATCTATCAAACTGATACAAATAAAGTATCACAATTCGATAAGTTAGATACTTTATTAAAGAAAGAGGTGTAGAAAATGGCTGTACCATTTAGAAAAGTTAGTAAAACTAGAGGTAGAATGCGTCGTACGCATTATAAAATTAGTGAAAATGCAACAGTAAAATGTCCAAAATGTGGAGCAGAAGTTAGACCACATAGAGTATGTGTAGCATGTGGATCATACAAAGGTAAAGAAGTTTTAAAACAAGAAGCAGCTAAATAGTTGTTTTTTTTGTCATATTTAATACAATACCAATTAAAATCATATAACTAATTAGACTAGAGCCACCATAAGAAATAAAAGGTAAGGTTATACCGGTAATTGGTAACAGTCCAAAAGTCATCGCAATATTTTGTACCTGTTGATAAAAAAGCATACCGATAATTCCACAAACAATATATTTGTTTTTTTTATTTTGTTTAAGAGCAACATTAATTAATTTAATATCAAACAAAACAATTGTTGTAATTAAAAAAACAGACCCAAAAAACCCTAAATTACTAGCATATGTTGCAAATATAAAATCGGTATGAGGTTCAGGAAAATAAATAGGGGTTTTTAAATATCCAAATAAACCACCGCCGCCAATAGCAGCCATACCGTTTTGTAATTGATATCCATCATTACTAGTCCAATTAATAATTCTATTTATTCTTAGAAAATTGTCTCCAAATATTTTTATAAACAAATCAATATCAAAAAAATAAATAAAAACAAAAATTAATAAAATCATCAAAATACAAATAGTAATAACAATATACCAAAACAGGCTTAGTTTACTTGTAAAAATCATTGTTACAGTAATTATTAAATATATTATTACAATTCCAGTATCAGGCTGTAAATAGGTTAAAAAAGCAGGAATAAAGAAAATAAAAAAAATTTTTAATAATAAAAAAAATTCGTCTTTTTTTGTTTTCACTGTATAACCATCTAATACATAAGCTATATTGATAATAAGAATTATTTTCATAAACTCACTGGGTTGGAAACTACCTAGTAAAGGTATTTTATACCAACATACGGCATTATTAATAACCGGTGCAAAGAAAAATAATCCAATTAATAATATTACAAATAGTAAGTAATAAAATTTATAGTATTTAAAAATTATCTTGTTATCCATTTTAACTATAATAAAAATAATAAAAAAACCAATGATATACCAAATAATTTGTTTTATTAGGATGTCGTCCATATAAGTTGGTAAAATACTTAAAGTTTGATATATGGAAAAAATACTTATTATAAAAAATAAATAAATAAAATATAGTATTGATTTGTCTATTTTAGCCATATTATCACCATTATTATTTTAACCAAAAAAATTGATAATATAAAAAAAATATAGTATAATGGTCATGGTGATAAAAATGGGAATCTTAAAATATATAATAATTTTGCTTATAACTTTAGTAATTGCAATTGCAATTACTAAATCAAAGAAAAAAGATTTTAATATTGAAGCAAATAAATTAATAGATTTTTTAGGCGGAAAACAAAACATAATAAATTATGAAGTTAATAAATCTAGATTTATTGTTAATTTAAATGATATTTCGAAGGCTAATAAAGATTCAATTCAAAAAATGGGAGCCCAAGGAATCGTTGAAATTGATAATCAATTAAAAATAATTTTTATGGATGATGCAAGACAGTTAAAAAAATATATTGATCAATTAGATCAGTAGTTTTTTTTTCGACAAATTTCGACAAAAGAAAATTGTATAATTTTGTCGAGGTGAGATTATGGAATTTATAGAAACAATTACTTTAAATACAATTTTATTAATATTTCCAATAACTATATATGCTTTTTACACAATAAACAATAAAAATTATGGCAAAAAATACGAAAATTCGTTATTTGATTTTACTCTTATAACATCTTTATATCTTCTGATTAAGTTTGGTTTAGAAAGTTATTATAGTAATCCAATAATTCTGATTAACGTTGTTTTGTTGATCGCATATTATAAAAATAAAAATTTAAGCATTTTATTTTTATCTACATATTTAATAATTTATTATAATCAATACTATCAATTTTTTTATATTTTATTAATATTTGAATATCTTTTATACTTTATTTTACATAAAATTAAAAATATTAAATTTATAACTTTTTCAATTCTATTTTTAATTTTGAAAATGGGATTTGTTATAATGGGATTTTATCTTTTAAACGAAAATAAAAACATTGATGTTTTATATTTCTTTATACTATCTATAATGGCATTCATAACGCTGTATATAATTGTTTATTTTTTTATAAAAACAGAAACGATTATAAGCTATCATCAAGCATTAAAAGATTTAGAAAACGAAAAGAAAATAAGAACATCTTTATTTAAAATAACACATGAAATAAAAAATCCTATTGCCGTTTGCAAAGGATATTTAGATATGTTTGATGTAAACGATATAGATAAGAGTAGTAAATATATAAATGTTATGAAAGAAGAAATCAATCGTATTTTGTTTATGCTAGAGGATTTTTTATCCACAAAAGAAATTGAATTAAATAATGAAATATTAGATTTTAACTATTTGGTTGAATCAGTATTAGAAAAATACACTTTCATATTAAAAGAAGAAAAAATAGTTTTAGAAAAAAATTTAATAGATGATGAATTGTATATAAATGGCGATTATAATAGATTAATACAAGTAATAATTAATCTATTCAAAAATGCAATTGAATCGTTAGATGAAAGTAAAGTAAAAAAAATTGTTATTAAACAGACAATAGAAAATAATTATATAGTATTGTCGATAAAAGATAGTGGTTGTGGCATGAGTGATGACGTATTAAAAAACTTTAAAAATCCTTTTTATACTACAAAAAAAAGAGGTAATGGATTAGGCGTTTCTCTTTCAATTGAAATAATTCAAAAACATAATGGCAAAGTGGAATATATAACTAAAGAAAAAAAAGGAACTGAAGTTATCCTAAAAGTTCCTTTATACATTATCAAATAGTTCTAAATCAATATAACCGTAATCATGTTCTCCTGTATCTAATTCTTTTAACTCTTCATCAGTAATCAACATGAATGTGTACTGAAGCATGTTAGCGCCATTAGAAGTAACAGGGTCATCCCAAGTTAAGTCTAAATGATAGTAAATGTCATCTATTTCCACGTAATTCCAAATATGTTTCTCACTCGAAACTTTTATATGATTAACACCGAACTTTTCTAAAAACAAATACATTGCATCAGTATAGCCACCGCAAATAGAATGTCCTTCTATTAAAGTCCCATAAGCAGTATTTGATTCATATAAATAAAAATTGTTTTCAGTATAAAATTCTGTTCTATCTAAATCGTAGGATGCATTATTAATTATGTAATCATGGATTGTTTTGATTTTTAATTCGATATCCATATCATCCGAAATAAGCGAACTATATATTTCGTCAACTTTATTACTAATAATATCTATTTCTTCTTCTGTATAAACCTTATCTATAGTTACATTTACTTTTCCTAAACTATTAGAAGAAATATGTAGTGTTGAAAATGTATTAAAGGGATGAATATAGTTATTTAAAATAGATATGTTAATAGTGTCGTATGCTGTATCATTTATATAATTATTTAAATCATAAATACAATCTTCATATGTAGTATGACAATAAAAGAAAAATTCATCATAACCGCTATTTATTCCTGTATAAAATATATCTAATAGATCTTGCTTTTCTTTTGCAACAAAATCATCAGTTACTTCAACAAAATTATAACTTTCGTTATTAAAATATGGATTTTGAACTTCTAT
>JAWXUI010000056.1:0-4683 GCA_044432805.1 Mycoplasmatota bacterium
TTAAAAAATAAAATGGCGCTCAATGCAGGACTTGAACCTGCGACCCCCTGATTAACAGTCAGATGCTCTAACCAACTGAGCTAATTAAGCAAAAATAAAATGGCGCTCGATGTAGGACTTGAACCTACGACCCCCTGATTAACAGTCAGGTGCTCTAACCAACTGAGCTAAACGAGCAAAAAAAAGTGGCGCTCAATGCAGGACTTGAACCTGCGACCCCCTGATTAACAGTCAGATGCTCTAACCAACTGAGCTAATTAAGCGTATGTCTAATAAGACAACATAATCATTTTATAATATTTTATTAAATTTATCAAGTAATTATTAATAAAAAAAGAAAAATTATTTCAATTTTCCTTTAATTCCTTTTACACCACCGTAATTTCCTAGTATATTAGTGTCAATTACAGTTACTTTTTTAGATTTGTTTTTATAATTTTTTATACCTAAACTGATTAATTCATCAAGTAATTGTTTATAACTTTTATCAGCCGCTTCCCATAAATAAAATGATAAAGATCCAGGTATTGTATTTGGTTCGTTTACATAAATTTCATTTGTTTTTTGATCAACTAAAAAGTCAATTCTACAAACGCCTGATAAATTAAGCGCTAAAAATGTTTCTTTTGATATTTTATAAACTTCTTCTTTTAATTCTTTACTAATTTTAGCAGGTATTATTTTAGAAGAACTAGCCATTCCTTTATAATTTTTAGAGCCACCTTTTTTTGCTCCGCCTAAATATTTGTCTTTATAAGTTAAGAAATCATCTTCGGTTAATACTTGCTCTAATTCACTTACACTTTGTGATTCATAATTCCCAAGTACACTGCAATTTAATTCCATTAAGTTTAAAACTGCTTTTTCAACTATGATCTTTTGGTCAAAACGAATTGCTTCATCTATTGCTTTTTCTATTTCTTTTTCTGTTTTTGCAAAGTTTATTCCAATACTGCTTCCTAATGTTGCAGGTTTTACAATAACTGGATATCCCATTTTTTTAATTTCTTTTAAAATTTTATCACTATTCACTTGGTATTCGTTATCATAAAACCAAACATAATCTACAATCGGTAATTTTGATTCCTTTAAGATTTGTTTTATTACAACTTTATCTTGACCAACAGCCGAACCTAATACTCCACTTCCAACAAATGGAACTCCAATTGTATTTAAATACCCTGCTAAAGAACCGTCTTCAACGTTATTCCCATGTACTATTGGTAAAACTATATCAATAGTGCTTATTGTTTTATTAAATAACCCCATTGATTGTAGTACAAATTCATTGTTTTTATTAATTAATACACATTTTTTAGCATATCTTTTTAATAAATCTAAATCTTTGAAAACATCAACATTCATTAACATTTTTCCTGTATACCAAGTTCTATTTCTATCAATATAGATAGGAATTATATCATATTTTTCATTATCTATATTTTCCATTGCTTGAAGTGCTGAAACTATACTTACTTCGTTTTCAACAGTTGCTCCTCCAAATATTACTCCTAATTTTATTTTCATACATTATCCTACCCTTCGTTAAATAAATCCGGCAAATCATTTTCTAATAATACAAAAGTATCTTTATCTTTTATTTTTTGCACGATTGTAAATGCTTCTTTTACATCATTTATTACATATATATTTTTATCTTTATATTTTTTTGCTTTTAATCCATCTAAAATTGGTTTTGTTTGTGTTTCTCCAACTAAGATTACAGTATCTGCAACTTCGGCTATTTGTTTACCAAAATCAAAATTTAAATCGTATTGTAAATCTCCTAGTTCTATCATTCCAGGTGTTACAACTATTTTTTTACCATCCATTAATTTCAATACATCTAATGCCATTTTAGAGCCTACTGGGTTTGAATTGTAGGCATCATCTATATAAGTTATATCATTTACTTTTTTTAGTTCTAATCGGTGTTTTATTTGATTTACTTTTAAAACTCCTCTTTGTAATTCTTCTATTGTAAGTCCTAAATATTTACCTAGTGCTATTGACGCTAAAATATTATAAATATTTGCTTTTCCTAATAATTTAGTACTAAATTTATAATTAGTTTTATCTCCATTAAATATTACATCAAAAGTTGTTCCACTGGCACTTAATTTAATGTTTTTAGCCATTACATCAGCACTTTCATCTATTCCAATCCAAATCACTTTACAATCATTTTTCATTTTATAGCTTACTTGTAACTCGTCATCTTTATTTAATATTGCCACACCATCGCTTGGTAATGACTCTACTAATTCCATCTTACCACTTTGAATATTTTCCTGACTCCCAAATGATGTTAAATGTGCAGTTCCTATTTTTGTTATAATTCCATATTTAGGTTTAACAAGATCACAAAGTTCTTTTATTTCACCTTTTTTAAATGCTCCCATTTCAGCTATGAAGTAATCATTAAAAGAGTCTAAGTAGTTATTTAAAGTAAGTATTAAACCATAAGTAGTATTAAAGTTTTTTGGTGTTTTAAATGATTGAAATTTCACATTTAAAATATCATCCAATATATTTTTACTACTTGTTTTTCCATAACTCCCAGTTATTCCGATAACATCCATATTAGGGTTGTCTTTTAATTTTTGTTTTGCTTGTCTTTTAAAGTGAAGAAATACACATTTTTCTACTGGTTTATTTATAATATTTACTAAATTAAGCACTAAAGCATCTAAGTAAATTAACAGTCCAATTATAAAATAATTTATTCCAAAACAAGTATTAAAATTAAAATACATTACTGCAATTATTAGGAAATATAATATTGCATAAGTAATACGCATTCTTTTTATTCTTGCAGTTACGTTTAATTTTATCTTAGTTTGTTCTTTTCTTAATTTTTGTTTATACAATATTATTAGCAAAGTATAAAATATAAACACTAAGAAATAAGCTAAGTTATTTTCTAAGTAAATAGTTGTTAAAAAGATAACAAAGAATAATTCTTGAGTCAAAAACTCTTTTTTCAAATTACTGCCTAACCATTTTAAATATCTATTTCCTGTGTTATAAAAGTTTTGTTGTAGCATTTGCATAGATTTTTTATTTTTTAAATATAAATATATAAATGCTGGGATAAGTGAAATTAAAAATAAATTTTCCATATATTACTCCTTTGTAAAATTATTAATTATATTAACAGTTTGCCCTATATTTTCTAAATATGCATAATGTGTGCAATTTTCATATTCAATGACAGCACTGTCTTCTATTAATTCATTTAATTCATAGGCTTGACTCAAATCAACAGCCTCATCTCTTGTTCCCCATATTAAAAGTGTTGAACAATTTATTTTGCTTATATCTTTTGTTATATCATCATTTACCGTATTAACTAATATTTGCCTCATAATTGCGCTTGCATTTTTATAATCTGTAGACCCAATATGTTTTTTTGCAAATCCTTCTAATTTATTTATGCCGGGTATTTTTTTTAATGCTTTTAAAGTTTTTAGTTTAAAAGATTCTTTTGTTATTTCTTTTTTAAACGGGCTTCCAAATAAAATTAGTTTTTTCACACTATATTTAGATGCATATAATAAACTTATTTTACCACCAAATGAATGACCGATTAAAGTAGGATTTTTGATTTTCAATTCCTTTAATAGTTTATATACAATTTCCACATAATCACTTACTGTAAAAGGATACATTGGTTCTTCTGATTTACCATGTCCTGGTAAGTCTATTAAGATAATTCGATATTGTTTTAAATTATTAGAAATTGGTTTCATCATTTCAATGTTTTGACCCCAACCATGTAATAATACTAAAGTGTTTTTAGCTTCTTTATTTATATCTTCATAATAAATATTAACGTTTTCTATATTTTTATACATTAAATCACCTATGTAAATTATACCATATTTATATTGTTTTTTATAAAATTAATAAAAAAAACTCTTATAACGAGATTTTTTAAATTTTAATTAAATTTGTTTATTAGTTGTTTGAACACTTGACACTTCTTGTTGCAACATACCTTCTGTTCTTGTAGCAAATTGATGTCTCAAGGCATATAAGAATTTTAATGTCAAAATGTCTTTTTGTGGTGATGATTCTTGTTCTACTGGCAATCCTATTTTTTCATCTAGAGTTTCTAAATGATTACTTTCTTCTAGAATAGTTGGATCTAAAATCATTTCTGAACTTTCTTGAACAGCTTCTTCAGCAATATCATTTACTTTTAATTGAAATGAATCATCTTCTAATTCTAAGCCATTATTTTTAATTAATTGTTCAAATAAATGCTCACGATCATATTCAAGTGGATCTATAGGTGTTGAGAATGGAATAGCCGGAGTTAATAATTCTTCAGTTATTTTATCAATAGGCGCAACATTTAATTCGTCATTAAATCTAGCACTATCTACATACCCATTTATTTCTAAGAAACTTTGAACTTGATTTTTATTATTTAATATTTCTTCATAGTCTTCTACTGCTGTTTTTACAAGACTTTCAATGCTATCAACAGGAGGCTCAGCTAATATTCCAATTTCTTCATTTTCTGTAACTGGAGTTTCTGGCACTGGTTGCACCATAGTCATTGGATCTATTACCATTCCGTTTGTATCAAATGCATATGTTTCTTCTTCTACAACTGGAGTTTCTGGCACTGGTTGCACCATAGTCATTGGATCTATTACCATTCCATTTTCATCA
>JAWXUI010000057.1:0-4491 GCA_044432805.1 Mycoplasmatota bacterium
AAGAAATAATAGCGTTTTTTCATTATCCACCATTACTAAAAAATGATATTTTAAAAAATGAAGTAAATGACTTGGTTAGGTTAATGGAAAAATACAATATACATCAGTGCTATTATGGTCATTTACATGCTAATGCCATTAAAGATTCTATAAACAGTAAGTATTTAGATATTGAATTCAAATTGGTTAGTGCTGATGCAATAGATTTTAAATTAATTGAAGTATAATGAATAAAAAAAGTTTAGGATTTGTAATGAAAATAATTCTAGATTTTTTTCTTCAAAAAGCAGCTAAAAATACTGAAAAATATCTCGAAAATCAAAAGATAAAAAAAAATGGAAAATCTCATTTTGAATTGCAACAAAAATATTTAAAAAAATGTAAAAAACAGTAGACAAGTGTAAGCACAAACCTTATAATTATTTTGAGAACAAAAAAAGGAGTGATTACAATGAATACTGTTAATAAAAATAATAACATAACAAAGAGAAAAGTACAAGACTTATTGGAAAAAGAATATAAAAAAATAGGAATAAGTAATGAAAATGTAAACAAAATATTGAAAAGCATGAAAAGTAGAAACATAAGTGTAGCAATGAGGACAATTTTTTATAATGAGTGTATGAAGAAAGTACAGGGTGAGAAAGAAGAAAAGATTTCTAGATATAGTAGAATAACAAGTATGGAAAGAATTAGTATAGAAGTGCTTTATTCAGCAGGCTTTAAAGTGAATTTTATAGCAGTGTATATAGGAAAGCATAGATCTACAATAAAAAGAGAGATAGATAAAAATCTAATAGAATATTGGGATGTAAATAGCACAAAATCTCCATATAAAAATCAAGGACAAGAAAATAAGAGATATTATTCTGCAAGTAAAGCACAAAAGCGAGCAAGTTGTAGATTTGCACTTTATAATATCCAATAATTATCAAAATAAAATATACTAAAATAAACTCGAAAATCAGAAACAGATATACAATTGCAAATTAAATTATTCAAATATTGCAAAATAAAACATTAGCTAATATATAAAAATAAAGAACTAAAAGATATGTCTAAATCTAGTAGTTCTTTAAAACTTTTAAATATCAAGTTCAAATTTTTCATTAATTGCATCAAGTCTACATATGTCAAATAATACATACATATACAAACCTAAAATCCTACAATCTACAGTTTCATTATTTTTCATCAATTGAGTCAATGCTAATTTAGCTAAAGCTATAGCATTATCAATAGATAATTCTTTAAACATACTAATCATCTTAATAGTCCTTTCTTTTAAATTAAATTAATATCATTATGTGCTAGCATTACAACTTCGGCAGTAATTAAAGTTTCTTGTTTTTTAGAACAATGTATTAAACATTTTTCTATTAACAAATTAAGTTTTCTAGTACTTCCGTTACAATTAGAGCTAAGTGCACCGTATAGCAGATTCTTCTATTGAATTAGAGCTAATTCCTGCTAATTTAAATCTATCTAAAATATATTCTTTACATTCGGCATTATCCATCCCTAAAAAATTGTAATTAACCAAAATTCTTTGTCTTAATGCTTCATGAATATTACGTGATAAAATATCATTTAATATGGGTTGACCAACTATTATTAAAACAGCATAATCTTTTGAATCCATATCGAAATTAAGAAGGATTTTCAAATCGTTAAATATATCAGTTTTTAAATATTGAGCTTCATCTAATATGATAATTGGAGTAATCTTTTTTTCAGTAACTAAATATTTAATTCTTTCTTGTATTTGATTATACATATCGACTTTTTTAATTTTAGGTTCTAAACCTAAAGCTAAACATAAACTAACATAAAATTCTCTTACAGTAATTGTAGATAAACAAATATATGCAATCTTATACAGTCCAGAATTCAAGCTATTAGAAAAGTATTTAATTGCAAAAGTTTTACCAAGACCAGGAGTCCCAGTAAAAAGACCAATTCCTTTAGTTTGAACTAAATATTTTAATCTCCCGTTGTGTTTCTTTAAAATCATTTGTTTCGAAACTATTCCTAATATCTATATCTTTTTTAAAAGGATTAGTTTTCATACCAAAAAAAGTTTGATACATAATATATACCTCATTTCTAAAATTATTCATAACTAATACTTTCTCTTTTGAAATTGCTATTTGCAACTTTATCTACAGGTTTTATTATATCTTTCATATTTCCATTTTCATCATAAATATATGCAATATCTAAATCATCAGGAGAATATCTAACCATAATTTGTTGCTTCATATATTTACCAGGAACTTCAAAAAGATTCTTATGTAAGTTAATGGTAGCATCTGAAGAAACAGTTCTTTTAAGAGAATGTAAAAACATATATTCCAAAGAGTTATGTTCAATAAATTTAATCTTATCAAAATCTTTAGTAAATCTTTTTCTAGGAGTAGTATTAATACCAGAGTGTTCATGATTGTTGTAATTAAAATCTACATATTCGCTATACTTAGTATTAAGATCTTCTAAAGAAAGAAAAGTAGACCACTCTGAGCAATTAACAAAATTATCTTTAACTGTCCTAAAACTTCTCTCGATTTTTCCTTTGCCCTGAGGGGTATAGGGCTTTGAATGAATTAAAATAGTTCCAATATTTGCACAAATGGTTTGAAACTGTAAATTTTTGTATGGAGTACCATTATCAACAAAAACTTTTTTAGGAACACCATAAGTTTTAATTGCTTGTTTTAAAACTTTCTGAAAATTAATAGAATTATCGTTCCAAAAGAATTCATGTCCTACAATTAATCTAGAAGCATCGTCAATTACTTGAATTAAATATGTTTTTCTCTTTTCACCATTTACAGTAATTACAGGACCATGAGATGTATCACATTGCCAACAATCATTAACATATTCCATTTCAAAAGCTTTTCTAGTAGTATTAATAGATACTCTATTTAAAACATTGTTATTAATATATCTATATACAGAAGCAATAGATACTTTAGAAACATCAATAACACCATCTTCAACTAATTTAGAGTAAATTGCTTTACCGAGTAATATGTGGCATTCTTTCCTTTAACTCAATAATTGCATCTGCACATTCTTTAGATACTGTTCTAGATTTACCTAAATCGATTCTTTTTTTAGAAATTAAAGAATCGAATCCATATTTGCAGTAAGTTGCATACCAATGTTTAATTGTACTAGGAGCAAAATATACTTTTTTTCCATTAGGCATTGTATATTCTGTACTTGCAACCTCTCTAAAGAAAGCCATCTTACTATTAGCAGTATGCAGGCTATTTACAAGTGGTGCAATAATACTAAATTTAAGAAGAGCTATCTGTTTTTCTTCATCATTTGAATCTAATTTTATATTTTTCATCTAATTTCACCTCCAAATCTTGTGAATAAAGTGTAACATGGTTAAAACACTTAAACAATTCAAAAGTTATGTGGAAGTTAGAAATTAACACCAACAAAAATTCTGCTGGAGTTAATATTTCGAAACTTGGTCATAAAAATGATCCAATTAAAAATCTTAAAGTAATCAAAGTAGACATTAAAACATTTAAAAAATTCAAAACAATTAGTTAGTAAAAAAAGTTTATTAAAAGTTTTTCTATCATAATATTCTTTTATTTGATTTAAAATTATTAAATCTTCAATAAAATTTAAAACAAGTTTAATAAAAGAATATATTAATTGAAAAGATACATTAAATTTTTCAGCAGCTTTTAAAACAGAATATTTAGAAGCAAAAGAAACAATATCTAAAATACTAAAATTAGTAAAAATTTTGTATGGTACAAGAAAGTCTGGTAATAGTGCATGAGTAGCTTTACAAGAATTGCAGATAACTCTATTAATTATACATAAAACAGAAATATTATCTGAAACCAAAGTGATTACAATATTTCTTTGATACTTAGCATGAGAAGAAAAACGATCAATAGCTCCACATTTAGGACAAGCACAAAAAGAAGATAAATCAGCAATTGTTGGCAATAAAGCCTGAACATATTCTGCTATATCTTCATTATTATTAAATTTTTCAGTGATTTTTAAAGAAATTTCATCAAAACTCTTGTATTTTTTATCATTTTGAATTATCATAGTTTTAGGTTCTCCTTTCGTTTGATTTTGTTTTTCGTAGAATTAATTTTAAACGATAATTGACTTTATGTCAAGAGAACCTAAAAAACTGTATAAGTTAAAATGAAATTAATTTTTCACTCTAACTTATACAGTTTTTTTATTGTTGATAATTCTATTTGAAAATTATCAGCAAATTTAGAATATATTAAGATGCAAGTCTACACCTAGATTTAACTGATAATTCAATCTATGCACTATCAAAATTTGGTTTGTCGCTCTAGCTTGCGCGCTCATGCAAACAGTTTGTTGCACCTTCTAGTTAGCTATATTCCATGATGTATGCTCCCAACTTTGAGGACCATAATCATTATCTCCTTCTTCTTCAGTATATCTAGGATTCATTATTGTTATATCATT
>JAWXUI010000058.1:0-4270 GCA_044432805.1 Mycoplasmatota bacterium
GCAGAAGTTAATGGAATACCTATACGTATTGAAGTAGGTGCAAGAGATTTAGCGAATAATAAAATAACTTTAGTTAGAAGAGATACTTCTGAAAAATATGAAATAGATCTAAATATTGATGTTTATGAATTTGTTTTAAATCTAATGGATGAAATTCAAACTAATTTATTATACATGGCATCTATCAGAAAAGAAGAAAGAACTTACACAGCAAAAACTTATGAAGAAATAGAAACTATAATGAATAATAAACCCGGTTTTGTAAAAGCAGATTGGTGTGGAAGTGAAAAATGTGAACTTAAATTAAAAGATATTAACGGTACTAAATCAAGATGCATATTAGAAAAAGAAGAATTGATTACTGGACAATGCGTTGTTTGTGGTAAAAAAGCAAAACATTTAGTTGTATGGGGAATGCAATATTAAGAACTTTTAGTTCTTTTTTAATTATTATTCACTTTTTTAAGCAATAAAATAAAAAACTCAAATTTGACATATTTAATATATTATGTTAGTATAACTCCCATAAACAAAAGGGGATATTATTATGCAAACAATTATAAAATCAGATTTTGAAAATATGAGTCAAGAAGAAAAAGAAAAATATCTTATTGATCTTTTTAACGGTTATTTAGAGCGTAAAGGTAAAAATGAATTATATCAGACAAACGATATGATACCAAAAATAATAATAGATTCTTACTATACATTTGAAAATCCAAATTTTAAAAATATATACGATTCTTTTAAATTAAAATATATATATAACGAAAATATGGTTGAAGGAGTAAAAGAGTTTGAAGAGATAATGGGACTTATAGTCGTGTACGATTATATTTTAAGTTATATAAACCAAAAAGATATGAACATTTTTTTAATATCTATATTACATCAAAAATTATATTCTTTAGTTCCACATCCAGAATTTGGAGGAAATTTTAGAATAGAAGATGCTTATATTGAAGGTTCAGGTGTTGAAGTAACCCCATATAAATTAATACCAAAAGAAATAATGAAACTTTATATACCTGCACAAGAACTTTTTTCTAGGGGACTAAAATTATCTACAAAAGAAAATACTGATGATTTATTTAAATATATAGAAGATTGTATAAAATTAAAATGCAAAATAATTCAAATTCATCCTTTTAAAGATGGTAACGGAAGAACATCAAGGGCTTTTTTAAATGTATTATTTAAACTAGTTAATTTACCTCCAACATACGTTACTCCAGAAGAAAAAGTTGCCTATAAAAAAGCTATGCAAAATGCAATTGTTGAAAATGATTTTACTGATATTTGTACTTTTTATTACTATAAAATATGTGATTCTATAGTAGAGTTAGATATAAAGAAAAAATTAAATCTAGATGATGATATCTTACCAGGTGGAAAGCAAATATAAAATTAAAGAACTTTTAGTTCTTTTTGTTTGAAAAAATCTATTTTTATGATACAATTATCTAGTTTAGGAGGTAGTGTATGTTAAAAGTAAATAATTTAAGTTTAAGATTTGCTACAAAGACTTTATTTAATGAAGTTAATTTAGAATTTAATGGTAATAATTGTTATGGATTGATAGGTGCAAATGGAGCAGGAAAATCAACTTTTTTAAAGATATTAAGTAATGAAATAGATCCAACTACAGGAGACGTAACGATTGGTAAATATGATAGAATGAGTATTTTAAAACAAGATCACCATTCGTATGATGAATATGATGCAATTCAAACTGTTATTATGGGTAATACTAAATTATATAATATCATGATTGAAAAAGATGCATTATACATGAAAGAAGACTTTAGTGAAGCAGACGGGATAAAAGCAGGAGAACTAGAAGGAATATTTGCAGAAATGAATGGTTGGCAAGCAGAAAGTGATGCTGCTATTCTTCTATCTGGATTAGGAATAGATATAGAACTTCAAAGTAAACAATTAAAAGATTTAAAAGATAGTGATAAAGTAAAAGTATTATTAGCACAAGCTTTATTTGGTGAACCGGATATATTATTATTAGATGAACCAACAAATGGTCTTGATGTTGACAGTAAACACTGGCTAGAAGAATTTTTAATTGAATTTAAAAATACAGTTATATTAGTATCTCATGATAGACATTTCTTAAATAAAGTATGTACTCACATGGTTGATATTGATTATAATAAAATCAAAATGTATGTGGGTAATTATGATTTTTGGTATCAATCAAGTGAATTAATTCAAAAACAAATGCGTGATTCTAATAAGAAAAAAGAAGAAAAAATCAAAGAATTACAAGATTTTATTGCACGTTTCTCAGCGAACGCTTCAAAATCTAAACAAGCAACATCTAGAAAAAAATCATTAGAAAAAATAGTGTTAGATGAAATAGTTCCTTCAAGTAGAAAATATCCATATGTTAATTTTGAATTTGAAAAAGCATTAAATAACGAAATAATAACTTTAAGCAATATAAATTATTCAATTGATGGTAAAGTAATCTTAAAAAATTTCAGTTTAAACTTAAATAAAGATGATAAAATTGCATTAATCGGACAAAATGAAATAGCAAAAACTACTTTATTTAAAATCATTACAGGAGAAATAATCCCTGACAGTGGAACTATTAAATTAGGTCCTAATACTAAATTAAGTTATTTTGCAAAAAATCATGAAAGTTTATTCTTAGAAAAAGAAAATATGATTGAATGGTTAAGAAAATATAGTTTGATTAAAGAAGAAGCATTTGTTAGAGGATTCTTAGGTAGAATGTTATTTTCAGGCGATGATTCTTTAAAATTAGTTAATGTTTTAAGTGGTGGAGAAAAAGTAAGATGTGTTTTATCTAAAATAATGTTAGAAAAGCCAAATTTATTAATTATGGATGAACCAACTAACCATTTAGATATAGAATCAATAACAGCATTAAATAATGGTTTAGAAAAATTCAGAGGTTCTTTTATAATATCTTCATTGGATGAACAAATTATTGAAACTACTTCTAACAGATTAATTTTAATAAGAGAAGATGGTACATATAAAGATAAATATATGGGATATCAAGAATTTATAAGTAAATATGGAAATAAATAAATATTTTATAGAAAAAAATGTTTCTTTAATAAAAAGAGGGCATCATACAAATTTTTTAGACCCAGTAGAGTTTAGAACACTATCTAATGCTTTAAAAAAAGAAAATATTAAGTTTAATGTGTTTTCTTCTTTTGAAGATTGTAATTCAAAAATAATATATACAACGCAGTTTCCAAACATTACTTTATTAAAATTAAATAAAAAAATAGAACATAAACATATATTAGGAAATCTGTTTAATCTAGGAATTAACAAAGACACTTTTGGAGATATTGTAGTAAATAATTTTACATATGTTTTAGTGCATAATAATGTTTTAGATATTGTTAAAAGTTCATTATCTTATATTCAAGATTCTTTTGTTGAAATAACTGAAGTTGATATATTAGAAATAGAAAATCATAAAATAAATTTTGAATATATTAGTTTGAATGTTTCTTCTATTAGAATAGATAATGTGTTAGCAAAATTGATAAATACCAGTAGAAGTAAAATAGATATATTAATAAATGATAAAAATGTAATTTTAAATTATAAGGAATTAACAAACAAAACATATTTTCTAAAAGAAAACGATGTGTTTAGTGTTAGAAAATATGGAAAATTTGTCTATAATAAAATCATTAAGACAACAAAGAAAGACACATATATTATTGAATTAAAAAAGTACATTTAAGTACTTTTTTTACATATCTTTTTTTAATTTAGTTAAAGTTTCATTTATTTTTTTAGTTTCAGCTTCTTCTAATTGATACCATCCTAGACTAAATGATAATTCATAGATGCTTCTTTGTGAATTTCTAACATCATTAAAAATTTTTAATATTTTTTTATAATGTTGCTCACAAGAGCACTCATTTAAGGCAATATTTAAATCAGTACTCATATTCTTTTCTACATTTAAAATAGAACTTAAAATAGTTTGGTCATTTAATCCATCAGTTTTCGGAACTTCTACTTTTTTATTACTAATTTTCATTAAATCCTCCTAAAATTTCAATAATACTTTCACATATTTTAGTGTGCATTTTTAAAGTTTCTTCTAATTCTTTTTTTACCTCTTTTAACTCAGTCATATCTATAAATGAAATAATTTGCTTTCTAGCAATGTGGTTCCATCCAAAAATATCTTCTAAATAAGATAAGTCTTTAGTTGATAACATATCTGGTGTCATAATCTATTCTCCTTTCTTTT
>JAWXUI010000059.1:0-3924 GCA_044432805.1 Mycoplasmatota bacterium
ATCTCTTCTATTAAAATAATACAATTTTATCTTTTTATTATAAATTTAAAATAAATTACAAAATAAGGAAAATATTTATAAATATTTTTTTAATTCATTTAAATTATTTTCTAAAGTAAGTTGTAATAAAATACCTAATTTTTTTATCTCTTTATTTTTAACTGCTAAATTATTTAATTTCTCTCGAATAGCAATTATACCAGTATTCGTTCCCTTAATCATTAATTTAGCGATATAACAACTATCATTATTTTTATAAACATTTATTCTAGTTGAATACCCAGCCATAACTTTAGCAAAAAAATTAACATCCTTTAATTCAAAATTATTTTCTTTAGAAAGTATCTTTACTTTATTTTTTATTTTTAAATATTCTTTATTTTGATTATTTAAAACTTTTAAAAATCTTTTGTCATCTATATTAGGTATTAAATTATTTAAACTCACAATTCCCATATTAACATTTTGATAAATATAATCTAACATTTTTTCTTCTTCCATTTATATCACCTAATATTATTATTAATAAAAATAAAAAAATCATACAAAAATGAGTATTTATTATAAATATATTATATAATTAATATAAGGTGATAGTATGAATTTATTTATAGGTTGTTCAATGAATGATAAAATTGACGAAAAAATAAAAAAAACATCAAAAAAATTATTTGATGAAATATTTAAAAATAACGATTTAGTATTTGGGGCTTGTGACAGTGGCTTGATGGGTGAAGCATATAAATCAGCATTAAAAAATAAAAGGAATATTATTGGTATAAGTCCAGAAAGATATAAAGACGATTTCAAAAAGATTAACTGCAATAAAGAAATTGTTACATCTGATGTATCTAATAATATGGATCAAATAATAAAAGAAAGCGATTGCTTATTATTTATTAATGGTGGATATGGCACAATGTGTGAATTTTTTTCTAGTATTGAAAGAAAAAGAGCAGGTGAGTTTGATAAAAAAATCATTTTATTCAATGATTTAAATAATCCATATTTTAATCTATTATTAGAGTTTTTAAAGAAAATGAAAGAAGAAGGATTTTCAACAGAAGAACAAGAGGAACATTATGTTGTTTTAAATACAATAAAAGAAGTTATGAACTATATAGACTAATTAAAAAAATTAGTCTTTTTTACACTCATAACCCGTAACTAACTTTAATTTATTATACAAAACGGTTTCTAAAAAAGTAATATCTGTAATAGTATTAGAAACAGAACAATTAAGTTTTAATAACTCATCTACACTGCAAGCTAATTTAATTCCATTTTGTAATTTTTTTCCCTCGGAATTTAAAATGCAAGATAAACTATTTTCCATACTAGCAATTGAACAAATAATTTCATCACAACAATTCACATTATCGCATTCACAGTCTAGTCGACATTCACAATCATCAGTTATATCACAAGTCTTACAACAACATAAATCAGTAAAATAGATATAACTATAATCATCTTTTTTAGTAACTAGAAAGCAAAGTGATTGTTCATATTCAAACATAGACTCAATAAATATAAAATCATCAATAAAATAAGTATCAATAATATTTCCTATATCTGAAATAGACGATACATATAACGAAGAATCAATAATATAACTAATATATAATTGACTACAAAAATAAACACAGCAAGTTATTTTAGGACACATAACTTTTGTAGTCTGGCAACATTTATTTATTTGTAATTTTTTTTCAAAGGATATTTTTTTAATAGTTGATTTACTTAACTCATCTTTAATAAAATCACCTTGTGTTGTAACTGAAAAAACATTTTTTTTATTTGTTAAAATAATTTTGCAATTATTATAATCATAACTTATAGATAAAAGTTCTTTATAATAATCATTTGGTAATTTTAACTTTATTTTATCAATTTCGTTATAATTTTTATCTAAAACAAATATATAATCAAAAACATCTTCTTTTGTCGCATAATATTCATTAAAACATTTAGAACAACAAATTTTATTAAACGCATGACAAGTATTTAAAACTTTTAAACCTTTTAAACATGGATTAAATAAAACAATACTTTTTGTTTTTGGCATAGACAAAACAAATTTACAATCTTTAAATAAAGCACTTTTATAAACTTTTTTACAAGTTATTAAATGTGTCTTTTTTATTACTAACATATTATCACCACTAAAACATTATATGGAAAAAATACTTTTTTGTTATTATTAAATTTATACTATACCAAAATCAAATTAAAACATATGATATCTAAGAAAAGGAGGAAAAAATATGTCAATGCCAATAATTGTACCTAGTACAGTAACTAGGGATGAAGCTATAACAGATATAATTGCATCTGTCGCACTTCAACAAACAGGTTTATCACACATTATAAATGCAGAAGGTGAAAAAATACAAGCAGCTATTAAATATGCATCAAATGCTCATGAATTATTAGAAGTAAATGAATCAGTAAATCAAATGATTAGTTCAATTACAAAATTAGAAGTTATTTTACAAAGTAAATTAGAGCTTTTTAAAAATTGTTTATGTGTAAAAAGTGAAGAAGTAAAAATTAGTTTTTCTATAAATGATTTAGGTGGAACAATTACTAATAATGGTAATAACACTTACATTTATACACCAGGAGAAGTAGACGGAGTTATTACTATGACTCTTGAACCTACCCAAACTCTAACATTAATTTCAACTTTACCAGAAGGAGTTAAATATGAAAACAATGTTTTATATATTTCGCCTAAAGTAGAGCCAGGAACAGAAATTAAATTTGTTGATGAATTTGGAAATGTAATAACTATAACAACTAAATAAAGACAAATATTATAGTCAATAATTAAAAAAATAAATATATTATTATGGAGGTGAAAATAATGTACGGAAAAGACAAATATAAATTAAATTTCAGTAATGAATTTGATTTAAATAATTTAGAAGAATTTTATCAAACAATAGAATTAGACGAAGCTGATTTAGACTATGAAGGTCAAATAAGTGGTACTATTGTTACAGAAGATGGAGATCCAATAGAAAATTCAACAGTTAAAATATTTGATTTAGAATTTAATCCAATTAAGCATACAATGACTAATGAAAACGGAGAATTTTTAATTCAAAATATAGAAAAAGGCGAATACTTAGTATATGCTGTAAAAGACGGTTTCTTAATGTCTACAAGACAAAATGTAAACGTTGATTCAGCTGAGGTAAGAGTTGGAAATATACAACTAGCGTTTAATACAACTTATCAAAATGCAAATATTTTTGGTATAACTTATGACGATATCGAAGGTTTTACATTAGCAAATGTAAGAATATCTTTAAGAACAGGAAGTGCAAATGGTACTATTCTAACAGAAACTATGTCTGCAACTGATGGAGAATATTTATTTATGGATATTCCTGCTGGAACATATTATTTAACTGCAACAGCAGATGATTACACATTAGGTGAAGCAGTGCAAGTAATTGTTTCAGAAAATACGCATGTTCAACAACAATTATATTTATCAAGATTAAATACAAAAAAAGAAGGAACAATCAATGGTGTTATAGTTGATAGATTGACTAAAAAACCAATATCAAATTGTTTTGTAGGTCTATATACTAGAAATACAGAAGACGGAAAAGAAGTATTAATTAATACTACTCGTTCAGATAGTGATGGAAGATATTTCTTTGGAACAGTTCCAGAAGGAAGATATGTAGTTAAAGCTAAATGCAAAAATAACTAAAAGCAATTAATTTGCTTTTTTTAGTAGTAATAAAAAAAATAAAACATATAGTTTATTATACAAGAAAGGAATGATTAAATAATGGAAACACTAAAAGTTTCATCATCTTCAAATCCAAATTCAGTAGCAGGAGCGCTTGCTAATGTCTTTAGAGAAAAAGGAACTGTAGAAATACAAGCAATAGGAGCAGGAGC
>JAWXUI010000060.1:0-3916 GCA_044432805.1 Mycoplasmatota bacterium
ACTCATAATTATTTGAAATTTGAGAACTAAGTCCAATTATATTTAATGCTGTTTCTCCACTAGGATATATATTCCAATTAAATTTTCTTGCAAAAGCATAAGAAAATTCAATTGCATTTGGATAAATAATTTTATTAACAATCTTATTTACTTTTAAAGTTGTGTACATTCCATCATATACTTTAACAATTTTATTTTTATTTAAAAGTCTAAAAAAATCTTTTCTTATTGTTACTAGTGAACCTACTTCTCTAAAATCATTATAGATGAAAATTTTACTCGGCTTTTCATACATTATTTTTAAAATTTTTTCCTCATTATTCATTTAATCACCGCCACACTTATTGTATCATTTTCATGGCAAAAATACAATGATAAAATTTGATAAGTTGTCTATTACTTCTACCATTCCCATCAATAAACGGATGAATTGCTTCAAATTTAATATGTAACCACCCAATCAGTACTGTTATTATATTCTTCTATTAATTTATTTAATTCTTCCTCAATAAACATAGGGTCACATACATCATGTTTTGCACCTAATATTATAACAGGAATTCTTCTAAAAACACCTCTAACATCTTTCTTATTAGCTAATGGATTTGTTTTATTAAATATGATGATAATACTTCTTTAGACGTTACAAGTTCTCTTATATAGTCAAACGCTTCTTTATGATTTACTGCACCCATATATTGCTCTAAAGCTTTTTATCAATAGTCATTCCTTTTAATACTAAATCAGTTTCTCTTAATGTTAGAGTACTTCCCACCACAATAGCATTACTATTATAAGTAAATTCTATTCCAAACCCTTCATTTAAACTTTCAAGTTAACCTTGAGTTAATGCTCTTATAGAATCTAATTTTTTTTTGTAATTATTAACACAAGAAGATTTTCAGTTTTTTTAAACACCCATCATCTGATTTACTTGCACATGTCTAATTATTTAATATTAGTTATTTCATTCTAAACATTTCTTTTAATCATATTCATAACCAATAAAATTTGATCGTACACAAAAAATAAAAGCAACTATATCATTTGCATACAAAAATAAATTTCAAAAAAATACAACTTATTTGTATCCATAAAAGATTACCACTATCCTAAAATAAAAAATGCAGCAGAAAATAATAGAGATTTCTATTAATTTCTGTTGCATTTTAAAGTCATATATAATTTGGTAGAAAAATTCTACTTAATTATATATGGCTATTTTTATATCATCTGGCAGAGTGTCACTTGATGGCATTAAATCTTGGGTGCTTAACTTGTTTAAGTTTTCAAATACGTATGTCAAATATTTTTCAGGGACCAATCCATTAGCTTTAGCAGTTTGTACTATTGAAAATAATATCGCACTTGCTTGTGCACCACTTTCAGTCTTTGAGAACAAACTATTTTTACGGATTAATGTGAATGGCTTGATAGCTCGTTCGCATATTGAATTTGAACAATCAACATATCCATTTTCAACATATGTAAATAACTCATCCCACTGATTTTTGGTATATTTCAATGCTTTATCAAGCAATGAATTTTCCGGAGCATTTTGTGCCCAAACATAATCATGTAAATCTTTTATCAGAGCTTGATACTCACTTGATTGTCTCCTGTCTTTGATTTCATCAATTCCACTATCACTATCTACTAATAAACTTTCTTCATGAAATATTTTACCCATTAGCGTTAATACATTATTAGCTACTGACATCTTAATCTCAGATGTTTTCAAAGACTTAACTATATCATAGAAATATCGACGCGAATGCACCAAGCAGCGCTGGATTTTTATACCCATTTTAGTGAATTTATCATAGCCTGCATACCCATCTACTACTAAATAACCGCTAAATCCATTTAATAATTCTACCGTTTTTTCAGTTGTCCTATTTTCAGAAAATTCATATAGATATATAGGTTCATCGTAAAAAGATGTCGTGTACGCAAACATATAGGATTTTTGTCTATCTTCAAACTCTAAACATTTAATTTCTGTTTCATCACAATGAATTACTGAAGCCATATTATTTACAAGGTTATATTTCAATTGTTCATAAATAGGTTTAAGCATATCAGCAGCTTTTAAAACATAATTAGACATACACATAGTGGATATATTAACTCCTATACTAGTTAAATATTTAGAAAATCTATATAATGGAACAGCCAAATTATATTTTAAATTAATTATATCAGCTACAACTGATGGCGTAATAGGTGAATTACCAAAAGCATCCGTTTTTACTTTTTGGTATATTTTATTATCACAACGGTCTTTACAAGCATATTTTTTACTAATAATTTCAACAACTTCATACGATGCTGGAATCTTAATAATCTTTAATGTCCTATCTTCTCCAATTTCAATTAATGCTTCATTACATTTAACGCAGTATTTTTCATCAGGCTCTACAATAATAGTTCTTGAAGGAACTAGTTTTTTTATATAGTTAGAACCACCTTTTTTTCTACCACGCTTAGGGACATCTTTATCGACATTAACTTCGGCTTCATTTAAAGTCCTCTCAACTCTAGAAGAAGTTTCTTTTTTACCTACATATAAATTGTAAGCATCACGCTTAGCAATTTCATTTTTGTTTTCATATTTTAAAATAGCAGCATCTAAAGCAATATTAATTTTTTTATAGTTAACCATAAGTTTAGAAAATTCAACACTAGATTTATGATTAAGTTTATTCAATTCTTTAATTTCTTTTTTTGCTTGAATATTTAAAGCAATAAGATCGATGTTTCTTTTTTCAATCATCTTGTTGGTATTTAATATCTCTTTGTTTTCTTTTTCCATTTTTTCTAACATTTCGATTAATTGTTCTTTAGAAAAGTCATTATAATTCATGTAAAACGCCACACTTTCATTACTAATAGTATACCATTTTTTTGCGAAAAAGTCAATCTAAAAAGCAATAAAAACGGCTTTATTAAGCCGTTTTTAGATATGAAATATAGTTAGAAATATTTGTAATTAACATCGTTTTTTCCTTCGATCTTACTAATAAAATCTAAGCCATTTAATATAATTTTTAAGTCTTCATTACAAATACTAGCAATACCACCGGTTTTTGGGAATATAAGTTTAGTATTATTTAATTTTTTATGATATAACCAAACTCCTGTTGAATCAAACTCTAAAATTTTAATAGCTCTTTTATTTTTAGAGCAAAATACAAATAATGTATTATTTAAATCATTAGCACTAAAAGCTACCTGAATCTTTCTAGTAAGACCGTGTGTACCTAATCTAAAATCTGTTGATCCTGAGAATAAATATATTTCATTAACAAGAGCTAGATCAATCACGAAATAACACCTAGTACTTGTTTAAGCACATTAATATCAAATGATAATTTCATTTCATTAAATTCTAAAGTAACAGTATTATTTGTAGGTATGATAGTATCGTTCTTATTAATACTAACTTCATTGTTTGATTCATTTTTAATTATATCATTCAGTTTTGGTAGTATAGGTACAAACATCTCACTTTGATTTTGTTTTCTATACATAGTTAGCCAACTGTAAAATGTCGGCTCCTTAATATCGTATTTTTCAATAAAGTCACGAACCTTCATTTTAGAACTGTAATATAAATTGATATACTCATATTTTTGTTCAGCTGTGTATCTTGTATTAGATCTCATTTAAAATCATCTCCTTAAAATAATTTTAAACTATTTGCCTTTTTTTAACTAGTGTGGAAATCTTTTATGCATACATTTTTATCTTTTAATACTAGCGATATTAATTTATCCAAATCTTGTTTTAAATATTTATATAATGTATTATCCTTAATTACATATTTAGAACATTTAGCACAAACATAAGTTCGTCTTTTAGCATCAAATCTTAATTTAGAACCACAAACTTCACAATAGACATTATTTAATCT
>JAWXUI010000061.1:0-3670 GCA_044432805.1 Mycoplasmatota bacterium
TGGTCGATTGCTTCTTTTGTTTGAGGCATCATTCCATCATCTGCGGCTACTATAATAATAACTATATCTGTTATTTTTGCTCCTCTTGAACGCATTTCTGTAAATGCGGCATGTCCTGGAGTATCAATAAATGTAATTAATTGATCATTACATTTTACTTGATATGCACTTATTGCTTGAGTAATTCCTCCTGCTTCTCCTGATGCTACACTACTTTTTCTAATTGTATCTAAAAGTGTTGTTTTACCGTGATCTACATGTCCCATTATTGTTACTACTGGAGGTCTTTGTTCTAATAGTGATTCATCATCAATTATTTCAAATTCTTCAAAATTTGATACATCTTGAGTTTCTTTTCTTTTTAGTTCTTTATTGTAATCCATCACTAATAAACTTGCATTGTCAAAGTCAATTGGGTTATTTTGCGCAACCATAAGACCTAATGCGAATAGTTTTTTTATTAATTCTGCGCTATTTACATTTATTTCTTTTGCTAAGTCTGCTATAGTCATTCCTTGCGTATATAGAACGACGTTATCAGATGTTGCATTTGTTTGTAATTTTTCTTTATTTTTATACATTTCTTTTTTAGCACTTGCTAATTCTTTTTTTGTATTTTTTATATTAACTTTTTTTGCTGGTTTTTTATTAGTTGCTTTAACTTCTTTTGTCTCAACTATTTCTTCTTCTTTTTCTAGAATTTCGTTTATTTTTTCATCTGTTTCAGTTTCCAAAAAAACACTATCTAAGACTGTAATTGCTTCGTCATCTAATAAATCATTTTCAACAACAGCGTCAATACTTAATTCCTCACATTTTTTTAATACCTCAACTACTGTTTTATTTATATCAGTTGCATATTCTAATACACTCATCATAAATATCACCTCTTTCTTTATTTTAAATTGTTTAATAGTTCTTCAAATATTTCATCATTTACTTCTGTTTGCAAATGTCTATTTAATATTTTTGTTTTTTTAGCTTTTTGTATTACTTCTATATCGTTTTTTAAATAGGCCCCTCGACCGTTAGATTTTCCTTTGTAATCAATTTCCACTAAACCTTCTGGTGTTCTTATTATTCTAATTAATTGTTGTTTTGGTAATTTTTCTTTTGTTACTACACAACTTCTTAAAGGTATTTTCTTTTCTTTCATAAAAACCTCCTTAATTTACAAAATTAATTCCCATTTCTCTTGATTGTTCATTTGTTTTTACATCTATTTTGTAATGTGTTAAACGTGACGCTAAACGAACATTTAATCCTTTTTTACCGATTGCTAAAGATAAATTTTCATCATTTACTACAACGATAGATTCTTGGTTTTTAGGATCAGTTATTAATACATGTAAGTCTTTTGCTGGGCTTAATGCATTTTCAATAAATTTAGATGGTTCCTTGTCATAAAGAATTATGTCAATTTTTTCGCCATTTAATTCAGATATTATTCTATTTATTCTCATACCACGTTCACCGATACAAGAACCAACTGCATCTACTCTTGGATTTTCTGAATAAACTGATACTTTAGTTCTTACACCTGCTTCACGAGCAACACTGTAAACTAAAATTATTCCTTCGTTTATTTCTGGTATTTCCATTTCGAACAATCTTTTAACAAATCCATAATGGCAACGAGTTAATAGAATTAAAGGACCTTTTGTTGTGTTTTCTACTTTTGATACATAAACTTTTATTGTTGAACCCATTTTTATAGTTTCTCCAGGAATGATTTCATTTTTACCTAAAATTCCTTGTGTTTTTCCTAAGTCAATATAATAATTTTTAGCGTCTTCCATTGCGACTACTCCACTTACCATATCATCTTGTTTATCCATAAATTCTTCAATTATGTTATTACGTTCTGCTTCTCTTATTTTTTGCACTACAACTTGTTTTGCTGTTGCAGCTGCTACTCTACCAAAGTCAAAAGGCGTTACTTCTGTTTCAATAGTTTCTCCTTCTTTTATTCCACTTACTTCTAATAATGCTTCATGTAATGGAATATGGATTCTATCATCAAAGATAAATATTTCTTTTTCATCTTCTACATATTCTGTTCCGTTTTCTTTTGCTTCTTTTTTTAGTTTTTCTCTTTCTTCTAAAAGATCCCAATCTTCTAATTCTTCATAGTTGTCAGGTACAACAGTTTTAAATGAATATAGATTAATATCTCCAGTTTCTCTATTGATTTCAACTCTTACATTCGTTAGGGATTGATAATTTTTTTTATAAGCTGAAGTAAGCGCTAATTCCATAGCTGCATAAATTGTATCTTCATCTATTCCTTTTTCTTTATTTAATAATTTAACAGCGTTTTTAAATGCTTTTGGATCCATTCCAGTCATTTCCACTTTTTTACTTTTTCTCATTTTAATTTCCTTTCTCTTTAGAACTTACATCTAATATATAACATTCATCAAATTCGTTTTCTATTTCATCTAATAATGGGTTAATTACTTTAGACGCTGCCACGCAATCATCTATTGTTATAAATCCTGTTTTATCAATTGTTATTCTTAAAAAATAAGAACTACCTTCTTTAATATATTCTACATTATCAATTATAAAACCTAAATCATTAACCTTTTTTTCAATCAATTTTTTTACTTTTTCTTCTAAATTCATAAGTCCTCTTTCCTAAATTAAAGAGTGGGCTTTAACCCACTCTCTTCGCTGTAAGTAAATTATATCATTAAATGACTTATTTTTAAAGTCTTTTTTATTTTTTTTTGATATAATATATTTAGGTGATAAGATGAAAATACTAAAAAATTTTATAGAACTTTTCTTTTTGGTGCTTTTTTTATGTTTTGTTTATATTAATAAGGAAATTATTATTGCATTTGCATTTGAAAAATTAATATATAACGATGCTTTTACAATAGAAGTCCAAAATCCATATTTTAATAATGAAAGTTATAATTTTGTTGAAGTAACTGATGATTTTGTTGCAAAAGAAAAGCAAGATCTATTAGATATATTTTATACAGGAATAAATAGTGGTTATGATGAATTTTTCTTTTATTGTCATACTACATATGAAGATTGTATTTATGATTTAAATAACTATATAAATGATACCGCATATGACAATATTAATATAGCTATTTTAAATAACTATATCCATCCTTTTAATACATTTTCAACATTACATATTTCTTCTAATAGTTTAGGAAAAGTAACCGTAACTATAGATAAAGTTTATACAGAAGAAGAGATAGATGTTATCAATAATAAAGTTGACGAAATTTACACATCTATTATTTCCGATGATATGGATATCGAATTAAAAATCAAAACAATCCATGATTATATAATAAACAATACAACATATGATATAGATAGAGCAGAATTTTATACATCTAATAATTTTTATTTACACGAGTCTAACACCGCTTATGGAACATTAGTAGAAGGTTATTCTATTTGCGGTGGTTATACTGATGCAATGTATTTGTTTTTAGAGAAACTTAATGTTAATCATATAAAAGTTTCGAGTGAAAAACATATTTGGAATTACGTAGAAATAGATGATATTTACTATCATTTAGACTTAACTTGGGATGATCCTGTTACTTCTAATGGCGCTAACATGCTTCAGTACACATTCATGTTGATTACTGATGAAGAGTTAAAAGAATTAGATACAGGAGAACATGATTACGGT
>JAWXUI010000062.1:0-3644 GCA_044432805.1 Mycoplasmatota bacterium
TATTGAGATGACTAAAGAAAATGCTTTTGTATTAAGAAAAACAAGAAATAGCAAATAATTTTGCTTTTTTTTTGTTTTTTTGATAATATTAACATGGTGATACTATGAGTGGGATTTATTTACCTATATGTGCTTTTGTTTTTTCTTTGCTGTTAGCGTTTATTTACTTTTCTAAAGAAAGAATAAACTTAATTGAAAATAAACTATTTTCAGTAATGATAATTTGTGCGATAATTGATAGTTTAATTGTCTTCGTTTTACAAGTATTAGCGTATAGTGGAACGCTTACAGAATTAACATCTTCAATTATGAACAAAATTGATTTTTCATTATTGATAACAATATCTAGCATGCTTTTTTCTTACACTGCTATGATTTCTTATGAAAAAATTAAAAAGCGAGCTAAATTATTTTTGAGTTGCGTAGCTGGTATAAATGTAATCGCGATTGTTTTAGTTGCATTATCTAGTATGGAATTGATTTATTCAGGTTCCAATATTAGTATTTCAGGAACAGCAGCAACAGCAACATATGTATCGTGTGGTTTTTATTTACTTTGTTCAATTATAACTGCATTAGCTAACGTAAAAAAATTAGATAAACGATATATTCCAATATTTGCAGTTATATTATTGTTATTAGTGTTGGTACTACTATATAAACTAAATCCATTTTTAATAGTAATATCTATAACAATTACATTTGTAAATTACTTAATGTATTTCACAATCGAAAATCCAGACTTAATATTAATAAATCGATTAAATATAGCAAAAGAACAAGCCGAAAGAGCTAATCGTGCTAAATCAGATTTCTTATCAAGTATGAGTCATGAAATAAGAACTCCATTAAATGCAATAGTTGGACTATCAGAAGATTTAGTTAGCAATGAATGTCCAGTTAATATAAAAGAAGATTTAAACGATATAATGCAAGCAAGTCAAACATTATTAGAAATAGTTGGAAACATAATGGATATCAATAAAATTGAATTAGATAAAATAAAGATAATTGATACTCGTTATAATATAGTGAATGAAATAAAAACTTTAGCAAAAATTCAAGAAGCTAGACTAGGGTCTAAAAAGATAGATTATAAAATTACTTTAGCAGCTGATTTACCATATGAATTAATTGGTGATAAAATACATATCAAACAAATTATAAATAATTTATTATCAAATGCTATAAAATATACAAACGAAGGATTTATTGAATTAAATGTAAACTGTATAAATAGTAATGATGATTGTATGTTAATAATAACAGTAAAAGATAGTGGAATTGGAATAAAGGCGGAGAATATAACTAAATTATTTTCTAAATTTGAAAGATTAGACGTAGAAAGAAATACAACGGTTGAAGGAACTGGTTTAGGTCTAGCAATAACAAAAAGATTAGTTGAATTAATGCATGGTGTAATTAATGTTAATAGTCAATATGGTCATGGTTCAATATTTGTCGCGCAAATACCACAAAAAATTGCTCAAATGAGTGGAGTAGATAATGAAAGCTCATTTGGAGAAATAAAAGAAAATAAAAGTTATCTAGAAAAATCAATATTAGTTGTTGATGATAACAAATTAAATGTAAAAGTTGCTAGAAGAACATTAGATAATTTTAATTTTAAAAATATTGAAGAATGTTACAATGGTGAAGAATGCATTATAAAAATAAAAGAAGGTAATCATTATGATCTTATTTTAATGGATATAATGATGCCAATTAAAAACGGTGAAGAAGCATTAAGTGAACTATTAGATATGGAAAATTTTGATACACCAGTAATCGCTGTTACAGCAGATGCAATTGCAGGATGCGAAGAAAAATATAAAAATCAAGGTTTTGTTGATTATATTGCTAAGCCATATTCAAAAGATGAAATTAAAAACAAATTAGAAAAATATTTTTAAATGAGGTAGTGTATGGATAAAAGAGAAATAATATTAAAACATAGTCAAAATCCAAAAAATAAAGGTTTGATAAACGATTCAACATATATATGTTCAAATACAAGTCATGAATCTTGTGTTGATGAAATAGATTTAATGGTTAAAATAGAAGATGATAAAATAACGGATATATTATTTGACGGTGAAGCATGTGCTATATGTACAAGCTCTACATCTATTATGATTGATATTTTAATAGGAAAAACTTTAAAAGAAGCAAATGAGATAATAACTAATTTTGAAAATATGGTAGAAAATTCAACATATGATAATACAATATTAGGAATTGCTAATGTTTTTGATGATATATCAAAGCAACAAAACAGAAAAAAATGTGCATTAATACCTTATTATGGCATTAAAAGTGCTATAAATAAATATTTTGAAAATAATTAAAAAACTACAGATTATAAAAAACTGTAGTTTTTTTATTTGTTATTATTTATAAATTAAAAAATAGTTTCATGCTTTTTATTTTAAAAACACAATAAATTATTAAAAAATAGTCATTTGAAAACCAAATTTTATATAGGTAATATAACTACTCAAGAAAGGAGGAATAAAAATGTTAAATCAAACAGTAATAGTTGGTAGACTAGTTCATGAACCAGAGCTAAGACAAACTGAAAACGGAAATAAGGTAACTAATATAACTTTAGCTGTACCAAGAAATTTCAAAAACACATCAGGTGAATATGATACAGATTTTATATCTTGTGTTTTATGGAAAGGAATAGCAGAAAATACAGTACAATATGTTAAAAAAGGCGATTTACTTGGAGTGAAGGGAAGAATCCAAGCAAGAGAAGTAGAATTAGATGATCAAACTAAGAAACATTACATTGAAGTAGTGGCAGAAAAAGTGACTTTTTTATCTAGCAAAAAAGATTAAAAAAACATAAAATTATACATTTCGTTTACCGTTAGTTAATAATGAAATTATCACTAATTTCGTTGTTATAATTAACCGGTAGATAACGAGGTGTAGTATGCTAAATGGTAAGAGAGTAAAAGAAGCAAGAGAAAAGAAAAAATATTCACAAGCTGAATTAGGAAATATGATAGGTGTTACTAAAGCATCTGTATGTAGTTATGAAAAAGAAACAAGAATTCCAAAATTAAATGTTTTTGAATCATTAATTGATGCATTAGATTTAGATGTTCAATATGCACTAGGTAGAGAAGTTAGTGTTGTAAGTGAAAAAAACATTAATTACGGTGTTAAATTATCTAGTGAAGATGTAAAAATAATTAAAAATTTAAAGACAAATAAAAAATTATATAGACTACTTTGTGATGATCCTAAAAGAACATTAGAACTTATTGAAAGAAAATTAAATAAATAAATTTGATTTTTCTTTTTTTTTTGATATACTTTTATAGTAGAGGTATGTGAATATGGATTTTAGAGATATAAAAGAATTTTTTAATGACGCTTTTAAATATATAATATTAATAGTTGTTGTATTTGTAGTGGCGGTATATATTTTGTCTTTTCAACAAGTTGTTGGAAATAGTATGGAACCAACTTTTTCCAGTGGAGATGTTGTTTTGATTAATAAATTATTTCCGACATTTTTTGATATAGACAGAAACGATGTTATTGTTTTAGTAGAAGATAGCAGCTATTTAATTAAAAGAGTAATCGGACTTCCTGGTGAATATATAAAATATGAAGATAATAAATTATAT
>JAWXUI010000063.1:0-3546 GCA_044432805.1 Mycoplasmatota bacterium
TTAATTTTTTCTTCAGCATATTTTAAACATTGCATTGTTTTTGCATTTTTGTTAATTGAAATTCCAACATTTTCTTTCGTAATAAAATTAAATTCAATACCTTCTTTCATTAAATTTATTTTTATTTTTTCTAAAATATAATCTTCAAATAATTTAGTGAATTCATATCTGAATTTATCACATTGATGTTGATGTGGGTTAAGATTAGTTTTTTGTTCGAATAGAATTATTAAAATATTTATCTTGTTTTTTAATTCTTCAAATAATTTATCATCAGTTTTTTCATATAACACCCTGCAATCATAATTATTTAAAAATAAACCTTTTGCTTGGGTTCTTCTAAAATTAAAATCACCCATTTCAATTTTTCTGTATTTTATATATTCATTTAAACAATTATCATAATAATCAACATTCATGTGGATTTCTCTTATATTGCTAGTTTGTTCAATATCTTTTTCTATTAAATCGCTTAAATATTCAGCCAAAATTCTTCTATCAATATCGAATTTTTTATATTTATCATCTATTAAATTATCTATTTTTGAAAATAAATCCCTATATTTTTCTACTGTGTAGATTGCTTTTAGTTTTGCATCTTTTTTTACAGTTTTTAAATTAAAATCAGTCGGTTTAACAATATTCTTTGCTGAATATGAATCTTCATAGGCATTATTTATATAAAGACTGTATATTTTTTCAAATACCATATCTGGCATATCAAATAAATTTTCTTTTCCTTTATATATAGATTCTTTATTTACTTCTTCTTTTTGCTCTTTTTTTAACAATAAATTATCAAAAACATTTTTTAATGCAACACCTAAGTCTTTTACTCCGCTTTGTGCAATTTGCATTAATTCATAACTTATTGAATAAATTTCATCTAATAACATTATGTTATTTCTGATAATGAACTCTTTTAATATAAGATACAATTTAGTTTGCATTAATTTTGTGTAATCAGAATCTTCATCATTAAAATATATTGATATTTGATCTTTAGAAATTTTTTTTGTTTTTAAATGATCAGTCTTAGCTTTAAATTCTAATACATTAAGCGATAAAATTAATTCTTTAACACTTATTAAATCAGTTCCTTCTAATTCGTTGCAGTCTAAATAATCTTTTACTTGTTTATCAAATTCTTTTTTTGTAATATAATCATTCATTTTTTTCATAGTAAAAATCTCCCTTTTCTTTAAAACTCCTGTATTCTACTACTTAAGGGTTTATTTGTCAAATTACATGTATATATAAAAAGAAACTAATTTAGTTTCTTTTAGGGGGAATTTAGTAATTGTATAATTACACTCATATAGATTTTTTAAAAAGTTAAATTTTTTAACTTTCTACTATATAATATGAAATAGCAACAAATTAAAATAATTTATTTACCTTAGTTTTCTTAATAAAAAAAAATATATTAAAAAAAAGATTGTATATTCTTTATAAGTATAGTATAATCATTTGGTTGAAAGAAGAGGAAACAAAAAAATGAATGATTTTAAAACTTTAGGTTTATCAAAAGAAGTCCTAAACTCAATTGAGACTTTAGGATATGAAAAACCAAGTAAAATCCAAGAAGACATTATCCCATTAATTATAAATGGTTACGATGTAATTGGACAAGCACAGACAGGTACGGGAAAAACTTTAGCGTTCGCCGCTAGTATATTATCAAAAATTGATATTAAGAAAAATGTTGTACAAGCTATTATATTAACACCAACTAGAGAATTAGCTATGCAAGTATGTAAAGAGTTTAGAGGATTAACACAATCTAAGTCTTTTGATATTGTTGCAGTTTATGGTGGAGACTCTATTGAACGTCAAATTAAAGATTTGAAAAAAGGTGCTGACGTAGTTGTTGGTACTCCAGGTAGAGTATTAGACTTATTAAAAAGAAAAAGATTAAAACTTGATGATATTAGCTTCTTTGTTTTAGACGAAGCTGATGAAATGTTAAATATGGGATTCTTAGAAGATATTGAAACTGTATTAAAAACTACTAACGATGAAAAACAAATATTAATGTTTTCGGCTACAATGCCTAAATCAATTAAAAGTTTAGCTCGTAATTACATGAGTGAAAAATATGAACACATTGTTGTTAAAAGCGATACTAAGACTTCAGATAATGTTTTAGAACAATATACTTTAGTTAATGAAAAATACCGTTTAGAAATTTTATGCAGAATTCTAGATTATAGAAATTTTGCAAAAACAATAATATTTTGTCACACTAAAAAAGAATGTGATGAGTTAGTAACAGAATTACAAGCAAAAAATTACAGTATTGAAACAATGCATGGTGATATAGCTCAAAGTATGCGTATGAAAACATTAGAAAGATTTAAAAACGGATCTTTTAAAGTGTTAATTGCAACTGATGTAGCGGCTCGTGGTATTCATATTGATAATATTGACTTAGTAGTTAACTACAAAGTTCCAAGAGAAAGCGAAACTTATGTTCATAGAATTGGACGTACAGGAAGAGCTGGTAATAAAGGTGAATCAATTACTTTATTAACTCATAAAGAAATGTCTAAATTAAGAATAATTGAAAAAAGCACAAATTGTAAAATTGTGGAATTACCAATTATTAATGGTATAGATATTATGGAAAGCAAATATTTATCAATTGTTAAAGAAGGAAACGAAGCAACTGATAAAGAAAAAGCAATGGAATATTTAAGAGATTTTAATAAAGCTGATTTATTAAATTTAGCAGCTGGTTTATTAACAAACGCTGTAAAATTATCAGTTGGTTCTGATATTTCAAAAGAAATCAATATTAAAGATAATTCTAATGGACGTGCTAGAGGAATTGATAAAAATAAAACAAGAGTATTTATTAATATTGGTTCTAAAGACGGACTTAAAAAAGGTTCTTTACTTGATTTAATTAAAAAAGAAACAAAAATGAATAAAGATTATTTCAATAATATTGAAATATTATCTACTTTTAGTTTTTGTGATGTAGATACTAAAGTAGTAAAAGAATTTATTAAAAAATTCACTAACAAAGTATATGCTAAAAGAAAAATTAGAATTGAAATCTCAAATAAACAAAAATAAAACTACTAATTAGTAGTTTTTTTTATGAAAAAAAGTCAAATTTAAAACATTTTGACTATTTCATATTTTCCATTATTATTTATAAGAACTAATGAAGCAAGTGTTTGATAATCTAAATCTTCTTCATATGATATTTTTAGATCAACAGAATAAGAATTACTATACTCTATTTCATTAAATGTATAGCTCGATGTTTGTATTGATACAACTTCTACATTATTTACAACCGGTAAATCTTGAGTTCTTTCGTTAAATATAATATTTTCTAAATTTTTATAAATGCTTTCTTTTGCATAATATTCAAAGTCTGTTTGAAATTCAGCATATACAAATTGTGTTCCACCAATATCATTTTTACTTGTTTTATCATCTAGTGAGAAAAAGTCTGTTAAAAATAATTGCGAAACTATTGATACATAGAGGTTATTATTTACTTCTGTATTATTTAATTCGATTTTTAACATT
>JAWXUI010000064.1:0-3503 GCA_044432805.1 Mycoplasmatota bacterium
ATTTGAATTAAACAATCCAAATGAAACTATCCCTAAAAATAAAAAACTAAATAATAATCCTATTTTTTTCATTTTTATCCCTCCATAAATTTTAAAATTTCTTCTATCGCGATACTATAACATAATCCTTGGATTTGATCTCCATTTGAATCATTAATTTTAAATGTTGTGATACCAATTAAATTACCACTTGAATCGACTAATGCACCACCACTATTACCAGAAGCTATATAAACATCACTTTGTATAACTTTCCTACTTATATTGTTGTACGTAATCGTCAATGATGATGAAGCACATATTCCCATAGTTATTCCTATACCAAAATTATTTGAATTTCCTATTGCATATACTGTGGCTCCAGCTAAAATTTTATTTTCATTCATGGTAAAAAAGTCAAATTCTAAATTTTCATCTTCTACTATTTTCATCACTGCTAAATCAATTTCGTAATCAATTTTAATAATTTCACATAATCGATATTCATCCTCATAGGCGAAACGTATACTTAATTCTTCAAAATCAAAATTTATATTCATCCTTTGATATGAAACAACATGTGCATTAGTTAAAATTGTTGCATTCTCATCAATCAAAACTCCAGTTCCATAGCTTGTACCATATTCTTCTGTAATTGCTTTTACTTCTACTACTTTAGTTATAGAATTCATAAAAATTTTTTCAGCAGACAATGGATTATTTATAAAACTATATATAAAACAAGTTATAAGTGATATCACAATAGTAAAAGCACAAATAAATAAATCCCTCTTCATTCTAATCACAATCCCCCCCGTTCATTATTTTACCATTATTTACAATTTTAGTCAAAAATTGCTAATGATTATACAATTAGTTTATTTAATTAAATTTTAATTTTTTTAAATAGTTCATAATCCTCAGATTCAAGTACTACTTTTTGTACAGCTTTTATTAATGTTTGATTTTTAGTTTGTGTTAATATGTAGTTTAACATTTCTATTGAATATTCTTTTACAAATGTATCTAGTCCACTTTTAAGTATACATATTATGAAATAAGCTAATGTTTGATGATATCGAAAGTATTGTTTAGTTTTACATGAAATAAATAGTTCTTCAAGTATAATCATTATATGTTCTGTTGATGCATATTCAGATATAAATTCTATATATACTTTTCTAAATTGTAGTTTTATCATTCTTATTTCTAGTTCTTTACAGTCTATTGAATATAGGTATTCTATAACCTGATGGTCTATATTATTTTCATATATTTTTTTGTTAATCAATTTAATATCTACTTTATTTATGTAGTAATCATAAGCAATATTTAATGAATCAATTATTTCCTTGATATTTTTATATCTATGTTTAATTGTTTGTGTTGTACAATAGAATACTACCTTATTATACATATGCTCATCATTTCTAGGATTACCTGTCATTATATAATTGATAATTCTTCCTAGTGCATATATATCATAATATTTATCTGCGTTGATTAGATTGTTTTTTATTCTTGGGTCTTGGTATTCATCAAGATTTTGAATTGTTGTTAGGCTTGTCCTATGAATATAATTATATGGATCTTTTGATAGTCCAAAATCTGCTATTAAAGGTTTGTTTGATTTCATTAAAACATTTTTGGGTGTTAGATCTCTATGTATTACTTCTTCATTATGTATATCAGCTACTATTTCAAGTATGTTTCTTATTAAGTTATACCTATGTTCTAAATCAAGTTTATTGTCATGTAGATAATTAGTTAAATTACCATCTGCTAAGTCTAATGTAAAATAGTATTCTTCTTTGTTAAATTCATATACATTTGGGACTCCTGTAATATGAGACAATCTTTGTAAAATATAATATTCTCTTTCAAACCTTTTAACTATATGTAGTTGTTGTTTGTATTCGTTTTTTAATCTTTTTATTGCTAGGTCTAATTTTGGGCATTTATATATGTTAGCGAATCCACCATCATCTATAAATGTTATATCTTTATCTCTATCAACTACGTGATAATGTTCGTTTTTGTATAAGATTGTTAAGTCATGTTTTTCTAGTTTATAATTTACTTGTTGTTTAATGAATTTCATCTTGTTGTTTATCTCTGTATTACATAAATTTGGAAACTCTTGTTTTAAATAATTAGTACAAAACATTATATTCAAAAATAAAGATAGTTTTGATTTTTTATGTAATGATCTTAATTGTTCATATAAAAACCTGTTCTTATATAGTGTGAATATTTCATTATAATCTGGTATTCTTTCTTTTAGTATTTTGTCCATTTCATTATTGTTTTTTCTAATGTAATAGTTATGAGTTGTTCCAGAGAATACTCCACTTATAATTTCTAAAGCTTCTTTCAAATATTATTTCCTCATTTCATAAAATATCGTGCTTGATTATTATACACTAGGTATATTGTCGATATTTGTTGAATTATGCGTTAATATGAAACTTTTTAAATTATTTTGTTTGTGGTTGTAAAAAAAGATGTAAAGTATTAAACATCATTTCTGAAATATAATATTTTACATCCATTTTTACTTTGTTTTTCGTTAATTTTTAAAATACACTTACCTTATGGCTTTATAAATAAAACTCCAATTAATATACATACTATTAGACCTATAAGAGTCCATACAGGATACCAATCAAAATCTTGTCTCTCTTTTGTGTTTCTCTTTTTCAAGTTAATCACACTTTTTATTTATATTATATTTAATTTAAAACTGTAACATGGGTTAATCTAAATCCCTAATTCTATTAACCTCAGCAAATGCAGCTAACGTAAAAAGGAGGAAGGGAATAAAAGCAACAAAACAAAAGACAAACGCAATATTTTTTTCATAATCAGTTAAATAACAAATAATGTTATTATCATCAATTCTAATTTCATAAATGTCATTTACTTTATATGGAAATACTTTATCAGTTGATTTCTCAATTATTGTCTCATAATATTCATTTGAATTAACAGTATATTTTATCTCTATTATATAATAATATTTTGAATCTGATACATTTGATAATTCTATTGATTCAACTATAGCATCCACTTTATTAAGTGAATCGAACCATGCATCACGTTTATCATTCTCTTTATTTACTGAAACAGTACCTATAATTACAAGTGATATTGTGATAAACAATAAAGCAAATGCTATAAATTTTGTTATTATTAATTTCATACAAATTCCCCTATCCTAATACAATACGTATTTATATTATTATAACATTTTAAATAAAATTTTTAAATAGCAGTAAATGTTTTTTTGTCAATGACGATCTATTCATGAGTACTACATAAATTAATATCAAAAATACTGCTTTTAGGCATTTTTTAGTATGTCAAATGAATATGATACCTCAAGGTATCCAAGGTTTAACTGGACCTAAGGGGGATACTGGTGAAATTGGGCCTCAAGGTTTACAAGGAGAAACTGGAATTCAAGGTCCACAAGGTATAGCTGGACCTCAAGGTGATATTGGACCTCAGGGACCAATTGGTTT
>JAWXUI010000065.1:0-3485 GCA_044432805.1 Mycoplasmatota bacterium
CTTTAAACAAAAAGAAGAAATTGCTTATTTTGGACGATCCAGTCCCGGGGGCTATACTAATAGCCCCGTGGACAGTCCAAAATGCAATTTCAAAGTTGTTTTTCGGTTAAAAGAAAGGATGATTAATTGAAACAAAACATCGAAATAAAAATAGACTACTTATCTGTAACATTTCCACTTAAAGTAGACTCACATCAATCAACGAAGTTTAAAGTACAAGAAACAGTAATACAAATTGCTGATTACCTAAATGTAAAAAACTTTGAAACAATAAAAACAACATTCTCACAAAATGGATACAAAGAACAATTCATGCTTGGAGAAAATATAATCCTTAGACTTGATGGACCAGAAAACAGTGATTATCAAAAAACATGTCAATTAGAATTAAAAGGAGAAGGTTGCCGGGAATATGAACGAAGGAATCCAGAAAAGACATGGGTAGAATTCTTACTCTATATAATCAACTTAAACGGAAGATTCAAAAGAATCGATATCGCAATAGATGATTATGAAGGTAATGATATAACAATGCAGTGGCTATTAGATAAAGCTACTAAGAAACAATACACATCAGTATTTAAAAGTCCTGTTAAACCAATAGGAACACTTAAAACCGGATTAACATTACAATTTGGTTCTAACTCATCAAATACAGAACTTGTAATATACGATAAACAAAAAGAACAACAATCAAGAGGTAAATCAACACAAAAAGATTATTGGATAAGATTTGAGTTAAGATTTAGAAATGACAATGCAAAATCAATAGCATTTAAAATAATAAATGAAATGCAAACAAATGATGAAACTTATGGAGCAAACCTACAACAACTAGCTTTCGAACAATTATACAGAGTAATTGATTTTAAAGTAGATAACGATAAAAAACAAGATCAACAAAAGAAACTAGAAACTCATCCTAAATGGATACAATTTTTAAATAACGTTGAAAAAGGTAATCTTGCTAAACCTACAGAAATACAATCAACATTTGAATCATACTTAAAAGCATCAATACCTTATATAGTAAGTTACTTAATAATTATCTATTTAAAAACAAATAAAGATATAAATTTATTTAACTTAGAAATATATAAACTATTTAAAGATAACTTAGAGTTTTCTAAAAGAAGATTTCAAAAATTAAATATATATTTAGATGGATTAAATATTAAACCTATCAATGATAAAAACTTATCAGAAATAGAAGAAGAATTAACTAAACTAATAGAAGACAGTTTATTACCATTCTAATGAAGGACAACCTATTTCTATACAATTACATTCATCATAACTATAGTAATGAAATACTTCCTAAAATACCACATTTATTAATAGCTTATCTATTAAAAAATCCAAATAAAGAAAACTACTATATAAAACCAAAAATAAAACTAAAATATCTTCTAAAAGAATTAAGCATTATATACAAACAAAACAATGACTTAAATCTATTAGAAGAAATAATAAACATAATGGAGGAATAACAATTAACTACTTAAACGGACTTAACCAAAAACAACTACAAGCTGTAACATCAGAAAATAAAAAAATACTAGTTATGGCTGGAGCAGGTTCTGGTAAAACAAGAGTACTTACTACCAGAATAAACCACTTAATAAATAAAGGTATATCCCAAATGGATATAGCAGCATTTACATTTACAAACAAAGCAGCAAGAGAAATGAAATTTCGTTTAGATAAATTACTAGGTAATGAATCAAAATGTAACATCTCAACATTTCACTCTTATGCTTATTCAATATTAACAATACCTGAAGTATATACATCACTTGGATATACAAAAGTACCACAAGTAATATTTGAATCAGATAAAGCTAAAATAATTAAAAACATTTTAAACCAGTACAACATTGAATATTCTAATACTCAATTCGTACAAGCTATATCTAAAATAAAAAACAAAGCAATTAATAGTAAAATCCACCAACAAGATTTACCACTATTAAATACAGTATTCCATGAATACCAAAAAATATTAAAAGATTCAAATGAAATAGACTTTGATGACATGATACCTTTATTAATAGAAGTCTTAGAAGATGAATCGAGTATCGTACAATCACTACAATTAAAATATATCCTAGTAGACGAGTGTCAAGATACAAACCAAGTACAATTTGATTTAATTTATTTACTATCTAAACAATATCAAAATGTATTTTTAGTAGGAGATGAAGATCAACTAATATATTCATTTAGAAATTCAGATATAAAAAACTTAAAACAATTTGAAGATACTTGTGATGAAGTAATCATACTAAATCAAAATTATCGTTCAACACAAGAAATACTAACTATTTCTAATCAACTAATAAACATAAACCAAAACAGAATTAAAAAAGAACTAATAACAAACAACCAAGAAAACATAAAAGTTTGTTACAACAATTACTACAGTCAATCTGAAGAAGCATCTGAAGTAATAAAACAAATAAAACTATTATTAGAAAAAACAAATCTTAATTATTCAGATATAGCAATTCTATATCGTAATAATAGACAAAGTTCAATAATAGAAAAAGAACTAACAAAAGAAAATATAAACTATACATTATATGGAGGAAAACAATTCTTCGATTATGTAGAAATTAAAAACATAATTAATACATATAGACTATTATTTAACCCATACGATGAAGTAGCTTTTAACAGTATATATAATCAACCAATACCTACATTAGAAGCAATAGATTATATAAATTTCATAAAAGACTATAAACTTCAAAAAGAAGACTTAATAACATATGCAACAAAACATACAAATGAAAAGTTTCAAACACTAGGTGCAAAACTAAATGAACTAAAAGAAAAACAACAATATCTAGAAAATGATTTATTCTTTGATGAATTACTCCATTTACTAAGATATAACAAATACCTAAAAGAATCTAATCAACAAAAAGATCAGTATGCTAGAATAATCGATTTAAAACAAATGATTATTGAAATACAAAAACATGAACTAGAAAGTTCATTCAATGATTTACTACTAGAAAACAAAGAACATAAACAATCAAATAAAATATCACTATTAACAATACATAAAGCAAAAGGGTTAGAATTTGAAGCTGTATTTATAATAGGATTAAACGAAGGAATCATCCCTTCATATTTCGCTAAATTCAACGATTTAGAAGAAGAAAGAAGATTATGTTATGTAGCAATAACAAGAGCTAAAAAATACCTGTTTATAAGCACCACAACACTAATGATGGTAAATGGATTATACCAAAAACAAAAACCATCACGTTTTATATCAGAAGCAAACATAGAAGGAAAACTAAGTTCTAACTTCTTTGAAGAATATTGGTATAACAAGTAAATCGTTTCATCTAAACGAAGTCAAAAAAAAGAAGAACTAAAAGTTCCTCTTAACTTACTTAATATCTAATAATTTTTTAACAGACTCTTGAGCTGATGTATTTTCTTTAAAAGCTTTATATAACTCCATAGCTTCA
>JAWXUI010000066.1:0-3383 GCA_044432805.1 Mycoplasmatota bacterium
ATGTAGTATCGGGGATTACTAGAACAAACTTTTATCCAAATGGTGATGTTGTAATTAATAATACTGTTTTATTTTATATTAATAATTATGATGGTTCATTAAATTGGAATACAGAATCAAAAGAAATGAAGTTTTTTAGTATGAATAGTTTACCAGAAAACTTAATGGACAGAGATTTAATTAAAACATATTTAGAAAAAGTTAATGAAAATTAATTTTTTTTTATAAAAAAAAAAGACTTTTAAGTCTTATGCAGCTTCAACTTCAGTTGTTGCTTCAGTTGTTACTTTGCTAGCTTTTTTCATTGTTCTTAACTCTCTAGTAGTCATTCTTACAGTATCGCCATTTTCTAATTTTACTTTTTGTAAATTAGGTTTTTGAGCATGACGAACAGCATTACAAGCATGAGATCTAAGGTTACCAAATAATGGTTTTTTATTAGTTACTTTTTTAGCCATGTTTATTCCTCCCTCTTTTTGAGTCCTATGCCCTATAACTTTACCATAAATATTATTTTTAGTCAAATATTTAACTGAAAAAATAAAAAAATTTGATATAATAAAACAAAGGAGGAATCATATGACACCATTATATATAAAAACATCGTATTCATTGTTACAAAGTATGATTGATATTAAGGATTTGATAAAGTACGCTAAATTAAATAATATTCATTCTTTAGCGATTACTGATCCTAATATGTATGGAGCATTTGATTTCTATAAACAATGTGTAAAAAATAATATTAAACCTATAATAGGTCTAGAGGTAACTATAAATGAAGAAATAATAGTCTTGTATGCAAAAAACTATGATGGATATAAATCTTTATTAAAAATATCTACTATGCAAAGTGAAAAAAAATTAAAAATTGATAATTTAAATGAATTTGACGATTTAATAGCAATTGTTCCATATAAGTTTAATCATTTATTTAGCTTAATAAATTATAAAGATAAATTTATTGGTTATTCTAATTTAGTTGAAAAAGAATTAATAAAAGAAAACAAAATATTTTTAAAAGAAGTTTTATATTTAAATAAAGAAGATAGTAAATATATAAAATATTTATACGGAATAAAAGATGGAATTACAATAGATAATGTAAATGTATCTTTAGATGAAAATTATATTGGAATATATACAGAAGAAAATAATATTGCTAATTTATGCAATGTAGTTATAAAAAAAGAAGAAGATTTATTGCCTAGGTATGAAACAAATGATAGCTTTTCTTATTTAAAAGAAGAATGTATAAAGGGATTGAAAAAAATATTTGGAAATAGTGTTTCATCAGTTTATCAAAATAGATTAAAATACGAATTAGATGTAATAAAAAAATTAAACTTTTGTGATTACTTTTTAATAGTTCAAGACTATGTTAGATATGCAAAAGAAAACGATATTTTAGTTGGTCCAGGAAGAGGTTCAGCAGCGGGTAGTTTAGTTTCTTATTTACTAAACATTACAACAATTGATCCAATAAAATATGATTTGTTATTTGAAAGATTTTTAAATGAAGAAAGAGTAACAATGCCTGATATAGATATAGATTTTGAATATAATAAACGTGAAGATGTTGTTAATTATTGCATTAAAAAATATACTGAAAAAAAGGTAGCGCCTATTATTACTTTTGGTACTTTAGCGCCTAAACAAGCAATTCGTGATGTCGGAAGAGTAATGAATATAAAATTAGAAACAATAGATTTAATTTGTAAAAATATAGATTCTAAAATATCCTTAAAAGAAAATTTAAAAAACGAATTTTTGAAATCTTTATTAGATGATGAATTAAAGATAATGTATAAGATTGCTTGTAAGTTTGAAGGGTTAAAAAGACATACAAGTATTCATGCAGCTGGTATAGTAATGTCTGTTAAAAATTTAGATGAAGTAATTCCTTTAGATAAAAGCCATGAATTTTATACAACTGGATATTCTATGGAACATTTAGAAGAACTTGGTTTATTAAAAATGGATTTTTTAGGTTTGAAAAATTTGTCTTTAATTAATGAATGTTTAAAAGATATAAATATAGATTTTGATGATATTTTATTAAATGATAAAAAAACTTTTAATATTTTTAAAGAAAGTTTAACAATCGGTATATTTCAATTTGAAAGTGATGGAATGATGAACTTTTTAAAGAAATTTAAACCAGATACTTTTGCTGACATAACTGCAGCGATTGCATTATTTAGACCAGGACCAATGGATAATATAGATACTTATATTAAACGAAGTCGTGGTTTAGAAAAAGTTGATTATATTCATCCTGATTTAGAAAGTATTTTAAAACCAACTTATGGTATTATTGTTTATCAAGAACAAATAATGCAAATATCAAGTGTAATTGCTGGATATAGCTATTCACAAGCAGATATTTTAAGACGCGCTATGTCAAAGAAAAAAGAAGATGTTATGCTTAGTTTAAAAGAAGAGTTTATTAATAAAGCAGTCGATAAAGGATATACTTACGAACTTGCAAATAAAGTATTTGATTTGATTTTGAAGTTCTGTAACTATGGATTTAATAAGGCTCATGCTGTTTCTTATGCTATGATTGCTTACAAAATGGCATATATAAAAGCACATTATCCAAATATATTTTTAAAAAATTTATTGACTATGAATATAGGTAATTCTTCTAAAACAAAAGAATATATTTATGAAGCAAAGATATTAGGCGCTAATATTTTAAGCCCGGATATAAATAATAGTTCATCTACTTTTAAAATAAAAAATAATAGTATTTATTATCCACTTACTAATATTAAAAATGTAGGTATAAATGCTGCTGTTTTAATTGAAGAAGAGTTAAAAAAAGGTGAGTTTGAAAACATATTTGATTTTGCTAAAAGGTGTTATGGAAAAGCTGTAAATAAAAAAACTATTGAATCATTAATATATGCTTCTTGTTTTAAAGATTATAATAAAAAAACTTTAATAAATAATTTAGATAAAATAATAAATTATTCAGAAATTGGCGATTTAATTGATTCTAAAATGCTTATTCCAGAACTTTCTTTAGAACAAGAATATTCTAAATTAGAGCTTATGAAATTTGAACTTGATATTTTTGGTTTTTATTTGACTAATCATCCTGTTACAGATTATAAATTAAATTATAAAAGTATATCGGTAAATGATGTTAAAAATTATTTTGATAAAGTAATAAATATTGTTGTAATGGTTGATAGAATAAAAGAGATAAAAACAAAAAAAGAAGAAGTGATGGCTTTTTTGAATGTAAGTGATGAAATTGAGAGTATAGATTGTGTGGTATTTCCAACTATTTATAATCAAATTAATATAAAACAAAATGATATTTTATTAATAAATGCTAAAGTAGAAAAAAGATATGATAGTTTACAATTAAT
>JAWXUI010000067.1:0-3265 GCA_044432805.1 Mycoplasmatota bacterium
AAGGAAAAGGAAAAGAAATATCTAAAAAATGTGATAAGTGTTCTGGAAAAGGTAAAAATAGAGTTACTAAAGATATTACTGTTGATATTCCCGCGGGAATTGATAATGGTCAAACAATGAGATTACAAGGTAAAGGTGAAGCCGGAAATAATGGTGGACCAAATGGAGATATCTATTTAAATGTACGTGTAAAATCACATAAAGTGTTTGAACGTGATGGTAATGATGTTTATGTTAAATTACCTTTATCATTCCCTCAAGTTACTTTAGGTTGTAGTATAGAAGTTCCTACTATTTACGGAAATGTAAATTTAAAAGTACCAGCTGGTACTCAATCTGGAACTAAATTTAAATTAAAATCTAAAGGATTTAAAAATGTTCGTGGTGGATTATCTGGAGATCAAATTTGTGTTGTTCAAGTTGAAACTCCAACTAAGCTATCAGCAGAAGAAAAGAAATTATTTGAATCTTTAAATAAATGTGAGTTATCTGCTAAAGAAACTCCTTGGAGTAAATTTAAAAAAATGTTTAAATAACAATATAAAGTAGAGACTTTTAATGAAGTTTCTACTTTTATTTTAATGTAGTATATGTTATAACACGACTTTGCCAGTTGTAAAACAAAAAAATGGCTTATCTTTTGCGTAGATAAGCCATTTTTATTGTGTTTAAGCCAATATTTTATTGTAAAATTAGTACTACATTTATGTACTACTAAATAATTTTAATATTTGTTTTTAAGTTTTTAAGTTCTAAAGGTTTAAATAATTTAACTGGTATACTTACATTAAATGCTTTAAATATCAATTGTAAATCTTCATCATATAAATCATTGAATCTATAATATTCGTTAGGCATTGTTGAAACAGTCCATTTGTTTAATGCATTTTGTATTCTATTTGTTGAAAGACCTAATTCCCAATCAAGATTATTGTTATTTTTATTAATTGTCTTTAAGTATTCTACTATTTTATTCTGTATTATTCTAATTACTGTTAGGGCGATAGAACATGTAGTTAAATGTGCATTTATATGATTTTTAGTGCTTAAATAAATAGCTCTAGTTTCTAAATCACTTTTCATCATTCTAAAATTGTTTTCTATTCTTGATAAACTGTGATACTTATCAATTATTTCTTTTTCGTTTAAGTATAATTCTGAAGTTACAATTTGGTAGTATCCGAATTGCTTTTTATATTTGTTTACTTTGTCAAAATCAATTATCGGTTTAATATCGCTAGAATTAAAAATTTCTCCAGTTTCCTCGTTTACGACTTCTTTTTTAAAGAACTGCTTCAATTCTTTCTTTTGTGAGGTTGTAATTCTAAAAGAAGAAGGGCTTTTTTCTAATTTATCTAAAAACTCTAAGAAGGATTTATTTTCATTCATTTGTTTTTTGTAATATTTTTCACTCCAATAGACTACCACTTTTTCTGTTATTTTCCTTTTTTCCTTTTTTCCATCAATTACTTCGCCTGTATAAACATATCTATTTCTTGTTTTTGATTTATATTTAAATGATGGACTTTCAACTATAAAATCCTTTTCATTAAATATCCAATCTTTATCTGCAGCAGATTTTTTAATGCTTTTTGCTATAATCCAACCATGACCATTCTTATCTAATGATGATACATTTGCGCCATCCATCATTCCTCTATCACCTATTAATATAAATCTTTTTATATTTAAATCATCAATTTTGTTTTTGATTGCTGGGACAAGAGTTTGATGATCTAGTGTGTTTCCTGAGAATGTATCAATTGAAATAGGGTACCCATGTTCATCCATGAAAAGACCCATTTGTATTATAGGAAGTCGTCTTTCTTCTTTGCATACTCCATTTTGTCTTATACCTTTATCAATAATATTTCCGTTTTCATCTAATACATCCTCATCTGCTTCATCAATTTGAAAGTAGAAGTTAGTAACATCATAAAATATATAATCAGCTTTTCTATTGAATTTTTTTACTAAACTATTATGAATTTTAGTATTTATTTGTTTGTCATATCTGTTAATAAAGTCCAATGTATCATATATGTTATATTCATACATTTCTTTAACTATTTGCTGGTAATATTCATTGTTTTGCCTAGTAGTAGCTATTTTAGATGCTGGAGATAGTATTCTCCCATATATTAATAGTCTAAAGAATCCTAATACATCAAATTCATATTTAGTAGAACGTTTCAAACTATTAATTAGTGAAATTAATCCTAATTCATCTAAAATACGTTCAATTAATATATGAGAGTACTTTTTAGTTTCTCCAATACAATCAGGATCACCCTCTGAAAATGTAATATTATATCTTTCTCTTTTAATATTTTCTTTATTAATAAATTGTTTTAACTCATCAATAATTGGATGTCCAGCTTTAAATGAATCTTTTAATTTTTGAAAATAATCAGGATCTCCATTATCAAACTTACTAATAGGACCTATATTATATATTAATCTTTTTCGTACAGTTCTTACGCCTTTATCATTAGTATATCGTTCACTTTCAACTAATCTTAAGTACGCATATCCATTGTTATACATCTTTTCTATAAACATTTTATTCACCTACCGATTATGTACTACTTAAATTATATAACAAAATAAATGGTTTGTCAATAGGTAAAATAGAAAAAAACACGATAACTACAATGAGTTTTCGTGTTATAATGGATTTAAGTTAAAATATGAAGTGGCAAAGTGGGGGTGATGCTAAAACAATATATTTATATACTGAAGAACTTGATTTAGAAAATGTTTATTTATTAGGTGCGGATGAATCTAAGGTTTATGTAACAAATTCAATGATATCAGGATACGATAAAAAAGAGGTAGGGATTCAAGAAGTAATAGTTAGTTATAACGGAGTAAGTTTTAGTTATGAAGTAGAAGTTGTATATGGATATTAAATTACTGATGCACACATTTGTGTGCATTTATTTTTTATTAAAAATATGTTATAATATATTGTATTTTGTATTAAAATGTAAAATTAAATTTAAAACTATTGAGGAGGTGAATTTATGTCATATCAAATAACTATAAAAGCGAAAAATATATTTAGAAAAAAAATAGATTTTAATCATTTAGTTAATAAATTAGAATTAGATTATGGGGCATATGATAATTTTTCTATTTTAGTAAACAAAAAATTTTATAATGAAAATCAAACTATCTTATTTAATCCTAAAAAAATTGGTTTAGGAATATTTTTTGATGGATTAAAAATGAATAAAGGTATTGTTGTATTAATAATTCAATC
>JAWXUI010000068.1:0-3238 GCA_044432805.1 Mycoplasmatota bacterium
GGAATAAGAGTAAGCGAATTAGTAAATATAAAAATAAAAGATATTGATTTTAATTCAAAAATTATAAAGGTTTTAGGAAAAGGGAATAAGGAAAGAATAGTACTATATGGAGATATATGTGAAAAAAAATTAAATGAATATTTAAAAAAAGGCAGACCAATATATAATAAATACAATCAAAATTATTTGCTATTAAATAAAGATGGAAATAAGATATCAACAAGAAGTATAGAATATATAATTACAAATTTTATTAAAAAAAACAAATTAAATTTAAGTGTTACTCCGCATACACTAAGACACACTTTTGCAACACATTTGCTAAACAATGGAGCTGATTTAACATCAGTACAAGAACTCCTTGGTCATGCTAGTCTCAATACAACTCAAATTTATACTCACGTAAGTGATGCTCATATGCGTAAAATATATGAAAATTCACATCCTAGGTCAAAAAAGTAATTGTCTAATTATTTTTTTTTTGATATAATCATCTTGTAGAATAGGAGATAAATAATGGAAAAATATGTTTATTTATTTAAAGAAGGAAATAAAGATTTAAAAAATTTATTAGGTGGTAAAGGTGCTAACTTAGCAGAAATGACATCTTTAGGATTGCCAGTACCACAAGGATTTATAATTACAACAGAAGCTTGTAATAAATATTATGAAAATGGTAAAACGATTAATGATGACATAATTTCTCAAATAAAAGAAAAATTAGTTGAATTAGAAGAAATTACATCTAAAAAAGTTGGAGACAAAGAAAATCCACTATTAGTAAGTGTAAGAAGTGGTGCAAGAGTTTCAATGCCAGGAATGATGGATACAATTCTTAATCTAGGTTTAAATGATGAAGTTGCGCAACACTATGCTAAAAAAACTAATAACAAAAGATTTATTTATGATTCATATAGAAGATTAATTCAAATGTATGCCGATGTAGTAATGGACGTTGACAAAGAAAACTTTGAAGAAATTTTAAGAGACTACAAAGCTAAAGCAAATAAAAAATTAGATACACAATTAGATGAAAACGAATTATATGAGATCACTTTATTATTTAAAGAAAAATATAAAGAAAAATTAAATGAAGAATTCCCTCAAGACCCATTTGTTCAAATGATCAATGCAATAAAAGCAGTATTTAGATCATGGATGAATCCAAGAGCAATTTTTTATCGTAAAATTAATGAAATTGATGAATCATGGGGAACTGCCGTAAACATTCAAGAAATGGTTTATGGAAATTTAGGTGAAACATCAGGAACAGGTGTAGCGTTTACAAGAAATCCTGCCAATGGTGAAAATACTTTATTTGGAGAATATTTATTTAATGCACAAGGTGAAGATGTTGTTGCTGGTATAAGAACTCCACAACCAATATCTAAATTAAAAGAAGATATGCCTCATGTTTATGAAGAATTTTTGAAATATTGCGGTATTTTAGAAAGTCATTATAAAGATATGCAAGATATGGAATTTACTATTGAAAACAAAAAATTATTTATGCTTCAAACTAGAAATGGTAAAAGAACAGCTCAAGCAGCATTAAAAATCGCATATGATTTATACGAAGAAAAAGTAATATCAAAAGAAGAAGCAATATTAAGAATTGAACCAAATCAATTAGATCAATTACTTCATCCAATGTTTAATGAAAAAGAATTAAAAAATGCAACAGTTATAGCTTCAGGATTAGCAGCTTCACCAGGTGCAGCTACTGGACAAATTTATTTTACTGCACAAGATGTTATCAATGCAGCTAAAAAAGGAATTGATGCTATTTTAGTAAGACATGAAACTTCACCAGAAGATATCGAAGGTATGCAAAGTTCAAAAGGAATTTTAACATTACTAGGTGGAATGACAAGCCATGCAGCTGTTGTAGCGCGTGGAATGGGAATTTGTTGTGTATCAGGATGTGAAGATTTAATTATTGATATGAAGAAAAAAACTTTATCAAGTAAAGAGTTTACATTTAAAGAAGGAGATTATATTTCAATAAATGGAACAACTGGTCAAGTTTATAAAGATAAAATAGAATTAGTTGAATCAGAAATTTCTGGAGAATTTGAACAATTTATGAATTGGGCAAATGAAATAAAAGTTTTAAAAATCAAAGCAAATGCTGATAACAAAACAGATGCTATGCAAGCTTTAAAATTAGGTGCTGAAGGAATTGGACTTTGTCGTACAGAACACATGTTCTTTGAAAAAAGCCGTATCTTTAACTTTAGAAAAATGATTTTATCGCAAACAAAAGAACAAAGAGAAGAGATGCTTGATGTATTACTTCCTTATCAACAAAGTGATTTCGAAGATTTATTTGAAGTAATGGATGGTAAATCAGTTACTATTAGATATTTAGATCCACCGTTACATGAGTTCTTACCTAATAAAGAAAATGAAATAAAAGAACTTGCACAATCATTAGAAATAAAAGAAGATTTATTAAAACAAAAAATTGATGATTTAAAAGAATTTAATCCAATGATGGGACATAGAGGTGTTAGATTAGCAGTTACTTACCCAGAAATTACTGTTATGCAAACAAAAGCATTAATAAGTGCTGCAATAAACGTATTTAAAAAGGGCGTAGTTGTAAAACCTCAAATAATGATTCCTTTAATTGGAGATGAAAAAGAGTTCTTATATATAAAAGAATTTGTAACTAAAACAGCAGATGAATTATTAGAAAAAGAAAATGTTAAAATTGATTATGAAGTAGGAACAATGATTGAAGTTCCAAGAGCAGTTTTAATATCTGATATTTTAGCTAATCATGCACAATTCTATAGTTTTGGAACAAATGATTTAACTCAAATGACTTATGGATTTTCAAGAGATGATGCAGCTAAGTTTTTAACAGATTATTATGATAAAAAAATCTTTGAATTTGATCCTTTTGTAAAATTAGATCAAGTTGGAGTAGGTTCATTGTTAAAAGAAACAATTAAAAAATCTAAAACAGTAAGACCTGATATTGAATTAGGTATTTGTGGAGAACACGGAGGAGAACCAACAAGCGTAGAATTCTGCCATAAAATTGGTTTGAATTATGTATCTTGTTCACCATTTAGAATACCGATTGCTAAATTAGCAGCAGCGCAAGCAGTTTTAAAAGAAGAAAAGTAATATTTTAATTACTTTTTTTTTATTTTGTGGTAAAATTATATTAGGTGGTAATATGAAAATACTAAGTATCGGGCATGCTGCATATGACATTACCTTTCCA
>JAWXUI010000069.1:0-3009 GCA_044432805.1 Mycoplasmatota bacterium
CAGGATCTCTATCTACTGGGTGATTAACAGCTCCATAACCAATTCCTGCTTCTTTCATAATTCTAACAACTTTTTCAAATGCATCTAAATTTTTAGTTGTATCACCATCTAATTCTATATAAGAAATGTGACCAGCATTTGTTAAATCATGATAAGGTGCTTCTAAATATAATTTATTAGGCACGGATATAGGATAATAAACAGGAACATGAAATGAGTTTGTATAATATTCTCTGTCTGTAACACCGTCTATTTTACCATATATCGCCTGGTCTATTTTAATAAATCTACCTGATAATCCTTCTGCAGGTGTTGCTATAACAGAAAAATTCAAATTATATTTTTCACTATACTCATCTGCTTTTTTTCTCATAAATCCAATAATTTCAAGACCTAAATTTTGAGCTTTTTTAGTTTCACCATGATGTTTTCCAATTAAAGCTTTTAAACATTCCGCTAAACCAATAAAACCAAAAGTTAAAGTTCCATGTTTTAAAACTTTTTTTAATTTATCATTTGGTTTTAATTTTTCACTATCAATCCATATTCCTTGACCCATTAAAAATGGAAAATTATATACATGTGCATTGCATTGTATTTCATATCGCTCTAAAAGTTGATCTTTTACTAGTTCTAATTTTTCTTCTAATTCCAAAAAGAAACCTTCCAAATTAGTTTTTCCATTAACTAATCCATATTTTATTCCTAATCTAGGCAAATTTATCGAAGTAAATGACAAATTCCCTCTTCCCGGTGTTATTTGTTTTTTTTCATTAACGTTTGATAAAACTCTTGTACGACATCCCATATAAGATACTTCTGTATTATAATCATTTTCTTTATAATATTTTAAATTAAATGGTGAATCGATAAAAGAAAAGTTTGGAAATAATCTTTTTGCTGATACTTTAATCGATAATTTAAATAAATCATAATTTGGATCTTCTTTATTATAATTTACCCCTTCTTTTACTTTAAATATAGATATAGGAAAGATTGGTGTTTCATTTTTACCAAGTCCTTTATCGGCAGCTAATAAATAATTTCTAACAACTATTCTACCTTCTTCACTTGTATCCGTACCAAAGTTAATTGAAGAAAATGGAACTTGTGCACCAGCTCTTGAATGCATTGTATTTAAATTATGAATAAACGCTTCCATTGCTTGAAAAGTAATTCTATCAGTTTTTAATTTAGCTTTTTTATAAGATTCATTAAATATTTTTTCAATCATTTCACTTTCTTTAAAATAACTACTAAAGATATTAATATCGAATTTCAATGTTTTTAAATCATCGATATCTTTTAATAAATTATCAACATCAATTAAATTAATTAAAGTACTAAATTCAAATAAATCAAATAACATTTGTTTAAATTGCTTTTTAAATGTTATTAAAACTCCTGGTGCCATGTAATAATCAAAGGCAGGTATACTTTGCCCACCGTGTTGATCATTTTGATTTGATTGAATAGCAATCGCTGCTAGCGCTGAATAACTCATTATATCATTTGGTTTTCTTAAAAAACCATGTCCCGTTGAAAAACCATTTTCAAATAATTTTTTTAAATCAATTTGACAACAAGTAACTGTTTTCATTGGCATAAAATCCATATCATGAATATGTATATCTCCTTCATCATGCGCTTTTGAAAATTTTTCTTTTATTAAATATGATTTAGCAAATTCTTTTGATAAAGTTGAGCCATATTGTAACATTGTTCCCATAGCTGTATTACCGTCGACATTAGCGTTTTCTCTTTTACTGTCTTCTTCTGATGCTGATTTTAAAGTTAAATTTTCTAAAGACTTTAAAAATTTATGTTGTTTATCGTTTTCAAAAAATACTTGTCGTGCTTTATCTCTTTTATTACGATATGTGCTAAAAGAATTTAAAACATCTGTATAACCTAGTTCTTTTAATTCTAGTTCAATAATATCTTGTATTTCTTCTATTTTTATTTTAGATTCTTTTTTTTCTAAAACTTTTAAAACATTATTATAAACTTTATTAATATCTTCTTCGTTATATTTTAATTCTTCTTCAATCCTAATGGAATCCATACCTTTTTTAATAGCAATTGCTATTTTATTACCATTAAAATCTACTGTTTTTCCATTTCTTTTTACTACTTTTAGTTCCAACATATTAACACCTACCTTAAAGATAATTATAGACTTATATTATTATTTAGTCAAGAACAAACGTTTGTTTTTATCTAGATATAATGTTTTCTTTTGGAATTTCAACACTTGTCGTTGTCATACTTTCTGGAGTAAAATTAATTATTTTTTGTTTCTTTAATGCGTCATATATAGCAGGCGCGCCTACGAAAGTAAATATACCTACCCAAACACCTTCATAAATTGAAAATTCATAAAATTGCATTGAAAAAGGTATCCCCATCGCAAAAGATAAAAATAAATCCAAAACCCAAATGTGCCATTTTTTATTAATGATTGTTAAACTTTTTAATTTTTGTATAGTAACCATCATTATAGTACTGAAAAACAAACTAATCGTAAATATATTGATTAATTCTTCTGGTAATACTATATCCATATAATCACCCTTTCTTATTTATTATATTAGTTAATAATTAAGATGTACATTATAGATATGTATATGTCATAAACTTTATAAGGTGACTTATGGAAGAAAAGAGATTAGAAATTGTAAATGGACAAATAGTAGGTATTATAGTATTTACATTATCAACATTAATTTCTCTTTATGTTGCTTTTGAACAAAGAAAAAAAATCCTTGACCCCAATTACGAAATAGATCAAAAATTTTTAGATAATTTGGTGTTTTTTAATAGAATTATTTTAACTATTGCTATTCTTTATTTTTTATATTTAAGTTATGAAGCATTGCAAATAGTAATTGAATCTGATGGTGATGTTTTTACATCGAGTTTACAGTTATGCGCTTCTATTTTAATTACCTTAGCTGGTTTAATTAGTTTGTTTGTTATTATTTATAATAAAGCTTCTTTTGGTGTTGA
>JAWXUI010000070.1:0-2820 GCA_044432805.1 Mycoplasmatota bacterium
CCTCTAGTCCATACATATCATACGATGTATGAAGATTATACACATTATATAACTAAAGGTTACTTTGAAAAATCAAGTAAAAAAGTGTTGGAGTATTTAACAAAATTTTATTGCGATAAAACAGCCAGCCAATTAATTGTACCAACTAAAAAAACCAGAGATTTGTTTGTTGAAAAATACAAAATACAAAATAATGTTTTTATTGTTCCAACTGGTATTGAAGTTGAAAAATTTCATCAAGAAAGATATAAAAAACAAGATATTATTAAATTAAAAGAAAAAATGTCTATAAAAGAAGACGATTTTGTTATTTTATTTGTTGGAAGAATTGCAAAAGAAAAAAATATTGATTTTTTGATAAATTGTCAAAAAGATTTAATAAAAAACAATAAAAACATAAAACTTGTTTTAGTAGGTGATGGGCCTCAATTAGAAGATATAAAAAAATATATTAACAAAAATAATTTGGAAGATAATATAATTATTTTGGGTAAATTGCCATGGGAAGAAGTTTGCAAAATTTATTGTGTTGCAGATGTCTTTGCAACTGCATCAAAAACAGAAACTCAAGGATTAACTGTGATTGAGGCAATGGCTGCTTCAAAGCCTGTTTTAGCAATAGATGATGATGCTTTTAAAAATGTTGTAATAAGTGATGTTAATGGATATTTATTTAGATCAAAAAGACAATATAAGAAATTAGTTAATTATTTATTTAAAAATAATGATAAGTTAATTGAATTATCGAAGCAAGCAAGAATTACTAGTGAAAGTCATTCTTCAAAACATTTTGCTGATCAGATATTAAATGTTTATAATTTTGCTTTAGGAAATAGAAAATTAAAAAAAGAAAAGAAAATAAAAAAAATTATTAGAAGATTTAGGGAGAAAAGAATAAATGGGAAAACTATTAGTAGCTAATTTAAAAATGTATATGAATTCACAAGAAAATTTAAATTTTATAAATGCTTTTAAAAATGATGATGTAATCGTTTGTCCAAGCAGTGTTTATATTCCATTTTACTTAACAGCAAATTTTAAAGTTGGAGCTCAAAATGTCGCACAATTTGAAAATGGAGCGTATACTGGAGAGGTAAGTGCTAAACAGTTAAATAATCTTAATGTAGGATACAGTTTAGTTGGTCATAGTGAAAGAAGAAGTTTATTTAATGATTGTGTTAGCCAAAAAGTAAATCAATGTTTAGAAAATAATATTTTACCAATTGTTTGTATAGGCGAAACTTATGCGCAATATATGAATGGTGAAACAGAAGTTGTATTAAAAAGGCAAATTGATGAGTTTATGAGTGATAAGGATTTGATAATTGCTTATGAACCAATATGGGCGATTGGTACAGGTAAAACAGCTGACAATGATACAATAGAAAAAACAACTTTATTTATTAAAAAGTATGTTTTAGATAAGTATAAAGTAAATGTTTTGGTTTTGTATGGTGGAAGTGTTAATGAAAATAATATTAAAAAGCTAAATGATTTAAGTATTGATGGATATTTAGTTGGAAGTGCATGTACGAAGTTAGATAGTTTTAGAAAAATGATAGAGGCAGTAAAATAAAGGCCTCTTTTTATTTTCGACAAAATTAGATATTTTTAGCTATAGCAAAAAAAGTATAAAAATAATATAATAAATTTATAGAATAATAGGAGAAAAAAAATGGAAAAAATAAAAATTTTAATGATAGATGATAATGTTAATTTAGTAAATATGGTGAAAGAATATTTTTTAAATAATGAATTTATTGAAATTATAAATTCAGCAAGTGATGGTGAATTAGGTATTAGTTTAATTGAAGAAAACAAAGGTAATTTTGATGTTTTGTTATTAGATTTAATTATGCCTAATAGAGATGGGTTGTATGTTTTAGAAGAAATGAAGAAAAGAAACATAGAGACAAAAGTTATTGTTGAATCAAGTTATAATTCTAGTGAAGTCATTAGACAAGTTTCAGACTATGATGTTAGTTTTTATATTTTAAAGCCGTTTGATTTGACTGAATTAGAAAAAAGAATATTGAGTATTTCAAATAGAAAAGTTATTAATAAAAATATTGATTTATATAAAAATAAGTTAGATATTTCTATTACAAAAATATTGCATGAATTAGGGATACCATCACATATAAAAGGTTATCAATATATTAGAAGTGCTATTAGCATTTTATATGAAAGACCAGAGACTATTGGTGGAATTACAAAGGAGTTATATCCTGAATTAGGTAGTAAATTTGACACTACTTCTTCTAGAGTAGAAAGAGCAATAAGGCATGCTATTGAGGTTAGTTGGAATAGAGGGAGTTGGGATTTAATGGAAGAGATATTTGGTCATAGTGTTGATATTGATAAAGCTAAACCAACTAATTCAGAATTCATTGTTACGATAGCTGATAAATTAAGATTAGAAAATCATCAAACTGTATAAATTGATGTTTTTTTTTATTTGTGCTATAATTTATTTATGGGGCTGCTTGGCTTCGACGGAGATATACTGTTTTAGACTGCATGTCGTTAGCGCACGTTACGGGCAAAAAAAATATAACTGGAAACAGAACTCAATTAGCTTTCGCTTAATATAAAGAAGGCTGCTTCCTAACTACTGTACCTATGAGTAGTTATGTGAGGCTTATATAGTAGGTTATATTATAGTGATGTTTATAAGCTATAATGAATTTTATAAACTTACTTATTTTAAGGTTTGTTAAATGCCATTAAGAATAAGGAAATTAAAAGTTTAACTAAACATGTAGACGTTTAAAATTTAGTTATTTTCGGACAGGGGTTCAATTCCCCTCAGCTCCACCA
>JAWXUI010000071.1:0-2806 GCA_044432805.1 Mycoplasmatota bacterium
CGGTGTATTTATTCGTTATTTCATTAATTGTTACTATTCAGTCGTTAAAAAATAATAAATAAAGGTCATAAATAACCTCTATTTTTTTGGTTTTATTTTCTTTTAACGCTCGACAAAAGGGATGAAATATGGTATAATAGTATATGTAAAGGTTAGTGATTTTTTAAAAGTTATATGGTAAAATATTATCATGAATTCGGAGGAAATTACTATGGATATTACAAATAAAATTAAGAAAGAGTTAAAGAATTATTTTGAAGTATTAGAATACACAACTCATGAAATAGATGAAGAAAAAAATACATTAAATATTTATGTTACAACTACTGAAGAATGCCTATGTCCTCATTGCGGTAAAATAAGCAAGAGTAAAAACACTAAATATTTGAAAAAAGTAGTAGACCTACCTATAGATAAATATAATACTACTTTCATTATTAGCACTTTTATATTTGAATGTTTAAATAAAGAATGCTCTCATAGAAATCAATATTTTAAACATGATTATAAATTTATTGATAAAAAAGAATTTAAGTCAAAAAGACTAATTGAATATATGTTGATGGCATATAAAAATTCTAAAAATACCAGTGATGTAGAACGAAAGCTTACATCTGAAGGAATTAAAGTGAGTAATAGTATTTTGAAAAAAATGAGTGAAAGATATAATAATAAAAATAATTTTTAAATAGTAATGCAAAATGACAAATCAATTTTTAATTAGAAGTTTAGAATCTCAAAATAAAAAACTGCAAGTACGTGTTTCAGCGTTTGAATCAGGTGATTTTGTTGTATCTTTAAAACAAAAACACGACCTTTTAATTTCTAAATTACAAAGAAAAATTGATGTGTTGTGTTCTTCTCAAACTAAACTAAAATTAAGAATTGATATTAAGGAAAATAAAATAATAGAATTAAATGATGCGATTTATACTTTAAAATCGAAACTAGCAGATGCAGTAAAAGAAAACCAAACACTTACAAAAAATATAAAGAAATTAGAAAATGAAAATAAAAATTTGAAATCAAAAACAACAAATTCAAAACTATTAGAAAAAAATAAGTTATTGAATCAGACTGTTGATAATCAAAGAATAGAAATAGAAAACTTAAAAAAGATAATTAAGCTGCATGAAAGTGAAAATAAAGATTTAAAAGATAAAAACAATCATAATGAGTCTAAAACTAATAAAAACAGTAGTAATTCTAGCAAACCTAGCTCTACTGATGGCTTTACAAAGGTAAATCAAAATAACAGAGAGAAAAGTGAAAATAAAATTGGTGGACAATATGGTCATGAAGGTAGATGCGCACCAGTAGTTGAAAATCCTGATTTAGTCATTAACTGTTTTTTGGATTCTAACACACCAAACTTTGATGAATTTGAAGTAACTGAAGAATTCAAAATTAAACAGGAAATTGATATTTGCATAAAAAGATATGTTACAGAGTACAGAGAATACAAATATATTAATAAAGTTACTGGTGAAGTAATATATGCTAAGAACAAAAAAGGTATTACTAGTAGAGTTGAATACGGTACAACTATAAAAGCATTTTCTTTATTACTTAATGATTATGGTAATGTTAGTATTGATAAAACTAATACTTTAATTAGTCTTTTTACTAATAACCAAATTAAAATGTCTAATGGTACTATACAAAATTTCAAGGTAGAGTTTAGTAATAAGGTAGAAAAAGATTATAATGATATGCTAAGTGAATTATTAAAACAAAAACACTTATGTATTGACCATACTTCTATTGATGTTTTAGGGAAACTTAACAATATTTTATTTATGGGCAATGAAAATATTAAAGTATACGCTGCAGTGGAAACAAAGGGAATAGAAGATGTCAAACCATTTCTAGAAAATTATTCCAAAACGTTAGTACATGATCATGCCGCAGTATTTAGAAAATTTGGGTTAAACCATCAAGAATGTTTAGCGCATATCTTACGAAATCTTAAAGGGATCTTTGAAAATTTAAAATATAACTGGTCAAAAGAAATGAGGACATTTTTACAAAGCTTAATTCATGATAGAAATGAAATGATGAAAAAAGGGAAAACAATGTTTTCGAAAACATACATTTCAAAATCACAAGCAAAATACAAGAGTATATGTAAACGAGGTCATAAGGAAATGTTAAATATCAAGGAAAATAAATATAATAAAGATGGATTTAACATGCTTAGAATGTTAATAAATTTTAAAGAAAATATTATGTTGTTTACAACTGATTTTAGTATTCCTCATACTAGCAATTTAGCAGAAAGATCAATTCGCATATCGAAAACAAAGATGAAAATATCTGGTCAATTTTATTCATTAGAAAATGCAAAGATGTATGCAAAATTATTAACTATAATAGAAACCATAAAAACGAAAAAAGAAAATATTTTAGAAGGCCTAAAAAATATCTTCGCTCAAAAAACATTAAATTTATTTTAAATCCATTAATTTGGATTTTAAAAATATAAAATATTAATGAATTTGAGCTTTTTTGTGCTGGGTTAAGTTGTTGAACGACTGAACAGTAACATTTTTTAAAAAAAATAAACAAAAATGAATATAGACTACATTAAAAAAATATGATATAGTATGTAAGATAATGTGTTTTTATTATCATAAAAATTTAAAATAAGGAGCCCTTTTATATGAATAGTGTTAGTTACTTTAACCAAAAACAGTTGATTATCGAATTTTATACCTCCCCATGTAATAAAGAATTATGTATTTTAAACAGCGATATTTTTAAAAATTTATTATCAAAATTTATTTATGAAAAATTAAGATTAATG
>JAWXUI010000072.1:0-2624 GCA_044432805.1 Mycoplasmatota bacterium
TCTTAACGAATTAATTTGTTTTTGTATTATTAAAATAAAAAGTTAAAACTTTTAATTTTAATAAATCTAAAAATTACATTAATAGCACTGCTATTAATAATAATTTTTTATAACAAACTATCGCCAATTTCATTAGTCTTACGACTAACAAAACTTGCCACGTTTGTTATCTTAGTCATCACTTTTGCTATCGCTAAAAGTAATGACTTCTTTTACTGTATCAGGTAAAAATTCCTTTACCTGATCTATATCACCATTAAAATAAATCATTAATTGTGGTAATAAATATTTAAAAAATTCATTCATTTTTAATTCCCCCTTAGACATAAAAAAATCGAAATATTATATTCCGATTTTCAATATTGTAAATTTATTCTTTTTAAATTTGTTTTCTTTTTTATGTGGTAGTATTTGTATTAAATCTTTTTTATCAAAATCTTTAATATCAAACTCATCACTTTCAATTATTCTTTCATCTATATTATAAAAGTTTTTTAAATTGTTTATATAGTTATTTATATCATCTTCATCTTTTTCATTCGATAAGATCAAATCTCTTTTTTCAACATTTATAACCATATCAAAGCAATCATTTCTAAACATATAACCGATGTTCTCAATTTCATTTTTATTAAATGAAATATTTGTAATTTCTACATTAAGTTCATCATCTATTTTAATTTCTATTTCATCAATATATTTATTTATCAAATAAAATTTTTGTTCTTTTTTTAATTGTTTCCAAAGATTATGCTTTTTCACATATCTAGATTTTCTTTTTATTTTTTCAATTTCTTTTAAGTTAAATAGAAAATTTATCTCTTTTTTAAAATCTTTATTTTCTTTTATATCTTCAAGTTCAGCTATCTTTAATTTTGTTTTCTCTAGATCTTTTTCAATATCCTTTAATTCCTTATTAATTAAGTTAGGTTCGATAAGTCCATCAATAAATGCTTTTTTTATTCTCATTGATTTTTCTTCAAGTTCTTTTTTAACTTTGTTATATTTAATAATATCATTTGTAGTATCACTATTAAGTGTCATTTGAAAAGTATTATCAACAATTAAAAAGAAATCTAACATATCATTTAAAAATTTAATTAGTGGTTTTTCAACTCTTGTTTCACTTATTCTTTTCTTGCAATTAGAACATAAATAATAACTATGTTTAGTTTTATTTTTACTCGTGCTTGATGATCCTCCCATAATTCTGCCACAATGAGGACATCTTATTTTTTGCATAAATATATAAATAATTTTTCTTTTGAAGTTTTTAATATTTTTTTCTTTTCTTTTTTGTACCATCTCAAAAGAAGTTTTATCAATTATAGAAGGCACAACATTTTCAAAAATTTCTCGTTTATCTTTAGTTCTTTTTCCAAATTCTAAATTTCCAATATAAACTTGATTAGATAATATTTTATCAACAGTTGTTGTAGCCCATTTTCTATTTAAACATTCTTCACTATTTAATATATTACAAATAGTGCATACTGAAGCCCCATCTAAATATAGTCTAAATATTCTTTTGATTACATCAGCTTGTAATTCATCTATGTAGAGTTTTTTACTATTTTCTATCTTCTTATATCCAAGAGGTGGTTTACCACAAATATGACCTTGTTTAGCAGCTCCTACTAAGCCGATTTTGGTTCTTTCACTTGTTCTTTCTATTTCATTTTGTGAAACAGTCATAAGTAGTCTTGAAACCATTTTCCCATTAGCCGTTGTAGTATTTATATCATCTAAAGCACAAACTAAATTAGCATCATATTTTTCTAGAGTAGTCATTATATTTTCCCAGTCATAAATACTTCTAGATATTCTATCTTGTTTTAAAACTACTATTGTATTAATTCGTTTAGATTTTATATCTTCAAACATTCTATTAAATTCAGGTCTATTATTTTCCCTTTTAGCACTTAGTCCGGCATCTTCATAATAATCAACAATCTCATATTGATTAAATTTACAAAAGTTTTCTAATCTTTCTTTTTGTTCACCTAAACTAAAGCCAACTCGTGCTTGATCTTCGGTTGATACTCTCGTGTAAATTCCACATTTTATTTTTTCTTGTTTCATTAATCATCACATCCTTTCATTTTTAATAAAACAAAAACAAGAGAACATAAATTTCTCTTGCGAATAAATATAAGTTTATATAACTTTTACCATTATACCTATTATAACAATATCCTCGTGCTTATCAAGGACTTTAGCGGGCAATTTTGTGCCGTGACTTTATATCTATAAGTTAGGTATATTAACATAATAATTTCAAACTTAAATCTTGTCAAGGTACATTTCAGTCTATTTTCAGTCTAATCTCAGTCTATTTCCAGTCTAATTTCAGTCTAGATCTAAACTGTTTAGATGATTTAAAATTGATATATATTTAGTAAAAGAAACAATAACATTTTGATTAGGTAAATAAACTTTATCAGAATTTTCATAAAATAGTGCTAGTAAAGTGACTTTGCCATTATTAACAATAACTTTGTGTGGTTCAGTAATTGATAGGTTAGTATTATTAAAATTTATAACATTACCAGATAAATATTCAAAATTAAGATTTGTTTTACTTACTTTCATTGTTAACTTATTTCTTATTTCGCTAGGAAATT
>JAWXUI010000073.1:0-2608 GCA_044432805.1 Mycoplasmatota bacterium
CCATGAAATGTAAGGACTAAAAAATAGCGGTTCCACCTTACTTCATAATGTTATTATGCACTTATACTTTTAACGCAAGTTAAACGGTTTAGCTCAAAATATGTAATTCAAATATATTTGTTTGGTAAACTTTCATCACCGTTTACTTTCTGATTTCTAAAAATACATTTTACTTCTTTATTTATCATTGCTAATTAATAAAATGATATCATAAATTTTTTTATTTATCAATTGTTTATTTCGTCTATAATTTCTTCAATCTTTTTACCATATTCAATTGATTCATCATAAAGAAAAGTTAATTGTGGTATATGTCTTAAATCAACTCTATCATGCAACAATCTTCTTATATAAGAACTTGCATTTTTTAAAGCTTTTAGTGTTTCATCTCTTTTTTCATCTTTTAAACATGTAACATATACTTTAGCAAAACTTAAATCACTAGTTACTCTACAATCTGTGACTGTTACAAACTTTACATTTGGATCTTTTATTTCAGTCATCAATATATAACTTATTTCTTTTACAAGATTACTTCCGATTCTATCTATCTTTATACTCATTTTCTTCACCTACATTAATTATATAATAATTACTTATATTTAGCAATTATTAGTTGTTTTATATTCTAGTTTTTTTATATGTGCAATATATTCATCTTCTTGCCCATAAAAATAGTCGCTTGCCATCATTTCACTTCTATCTTTTATTGGTTTTATGTCAGTTAATAAATCTTGATTTTTTGCAAATAAAATTATAATATCATCGATATTCATAGGTAGATATTTACCTTTTTTTGCTAAAGTACGATTAATCATTTCATTTTTTATTTCTTCTAATTCACTAAAGTTAATATATTGTTCATACAAAGATATTTGTAAACATTCTAAATTAGTTCTGTTGACTAATAAAGTTGTTAATACTTTTCTATTAAATAATTTTTTATACATTTGTTTCACCTCAATCGAACCAATATAATAACATTTATTATAAAAAAAAACAATAGTCTTTCATTAGAGAAAATAATTAAAAATCATTATTTTTGTTATTAATATTAAAGGAAGTGTTATTACAAATTTGTTTTTTTTAGTTTTGTGTCTAAATAAATACATTGATAATAATGCTCCTGTTGTACCAAAGATTGATAATTTTATTAAAGTTTTCTCACTTATTCTTCTTTTTCTTTTTATCGCTTTTCTTTTATCAATATAAAAAACTATAAAAGAAATTAAATTTAATATTATTAAAGAAAAAATACCTATTTGGCATTTCATCTTTTTATCTCAACTAGTTCGTATGCTTCAATAACATCCCCTTGTTTAATATCTGCGTAGTTTTCTATTGTTATTCCACATTCTAAACCTTTTTTAACTTCTTTTACTCTGTCTTTTTCTCTTTGAATAGAGTTTATATTACCATCATAAATTACTATTCCATCACGAATAATTCTTGCTTTTGCATCTGATTTAATAACTCCATCAGTTACATAAGATCCGGCAATTATCCCAATTTTAGAAAATTTAAATAATGCTCTTACGTCTGCTGTTCCTAAAATTTGTTCTTCAAATATAGGTTCAAGCATACCTTTCATCGCTGCTTCCATTTCTTCAACTGCTTTATATATTATATTATATAATCTAATTTCAACACCTTTTGATTTAGCGTTTTCTTTCATTGTATTATTTGGTCTAACGTTAAATCCGATTAAAATCGCATTTGACGCTGCTGCTAAAACAATATCTCCTTCAGTGAATGATCCAACTGAACTTCTTATTACTTTAACTCTAACACCTTCAACATCAATTTTTTCTAAAGAACTTTTAACTGCTTCTGCAGAACCATTAACATCTGATTTAATTATGACATTAATTTCTTTAACACCTTCTTGAATTTTAGAAAATAAATCATCAAGAGTTAAGCTATCTTTGTTTTGATTATTTAATTCTTTATCTTTTAATCTTCTTTCTTCACTTACCACTTTTGCTTGTTTTTCTGATTCAAAAGCCATAAATTTATCTCCTGCTTTTGGCAGTTGTGTTAACCCAGTTATCTCTACTGGTTGTGAAGGATATGCTTCTGTTAATTCTTGTCCTAAGTCATTTTTTAATGTTCTTATTTTTCCATAGTGTTGTCCAACAACTAATGGATCTCCTAGACGAAGTGTTCCGTTTTGAATAAGTATTGTTGCTATGCTTCCAACATGTTTATCTAATCTTGACTCGATAACTGTTCCAATTGCATATCTTTTTTTATTGGCTTTATATTCTTGCATTTCTGAAACTAATAAAATATTTTCTAATAGTTCTTCAACTCCATCGCCATTAAGTGCAGATATTTTTGTATACATTGTATCTCCACCCCAAATGTCTGGGTTTAGTCCGTATTCAGCCATTTCAGTCATTATTCTATCTGGGTTAGCATCTGGTCTATCCATTTTATTAATCGCTACTATGATAGGTACATTTGCTGCTAGAGCATGGTCAATTGCTTCTTTTGTTTGAGGCATCATTCCATCATCTGCGGCTACTATAATAATAACTATATCTGTTATTTTTGCTCCTCTTGAACGCATTTCTGTAAATGCGGCATGTCCTGGAGTGTCAATAAA
>JAWXUI010000074.1:0-2596 GCA_044432805.1 Mycoplasmatota bacterium
ACATCTTTTGTAATTTCTTTCTTGGAATTAATGAATATCAAAAGAGAGGATGTTTTAAATAATATGGAAACACAAGATGAGTATATAAAAAAATCTATTGAGTATATAAAAAAAATCAATAGTGATCCCGTAATTACAGCCGCTTTAGATAGAGAACAAAGAGAAAGACTTGCGTATAATACTGATATTGAAACAGCTAAGAGAAGTGGAATTGAAGAAACTAAAATTTTAATAGTTAAAAATATGTTAGAAAAAAATATGGATATAAAATTAATTTCTGAAATAAGTGGATTAAAAATTGTAGAAATAGAAAAAATATCACAAAATTAAGTGATGTTTTTTAATTGATAATTATAAAAAAAATAATAAATTAAAAGGAAATATAAACTTTACAAAGTATCATTTATTTGGGATAAAAATAAATAGAAAAGAGGAAAGTTTATAGAAAATTTAAAAACATTTGGAGGATTAACATACGATGTTGTGTTTAAAAAGTTCTTTACAGAGCAAAAAGAAATATTAGCTAAATTAATAAGTGAGATAATAAATATAAAAATAAAACAAGAAGATATTAATTTTATAAATATTGAGCATATGGGTAATAATAAAGATAATAAAAAATCCCTATTAGATTTAGAAGTTAAATTACCTACTGGAGAATATATTATAATAGAAATGCAAAATGGATTTGGAAATGATTTCAGTAAAAGAGTTCAATACTATACATCTAAAGTAATAACTAATCAATTATATGTCTCGCAAAATTATTTTACGTTAAAAAAAGTATATTGTATTTCATTTTTAAGTGGAAAAGATAGAACAGATAATCTATATCCTAAATTATTTACATCAGAAATATTATGTGATAAGATTACTAAAGAAGAAAGACCTTCATTGTTTGAATTTTGTTACATTAATCTAGAGCAATTAGAAAACAATGAACATAAATTTACATCTTTTGTAATTTCTTTCTTGGAATTAATGAATATCAAAAGAGAGGATGTTTTAAATAATATGGAAACACAAGATGAGTATATAAAAAAATCTATTGAGTATATAAAAAAAATAAATAGTGATCCAGTAATTACAGCCGCTTTAGATAGAGAACAAAGAGAAAGACTTGCATATAATACTGATATTGAAACAGCTAAGAGAAGTGGAATTGAACAAGGTTTAGAACAAGGAATAGAACAAAATAAAATATCAATGGTTAAGTCTATGTTAGAAAAAAATATGGATATAAAATTAATTTCTGAAATAAGTGGATTAACTAATGAAGAAATAGAAAAAATATCACAAAATTAAGTGATGTTTTTAATTTTTATTAAATAATTTGTAAAATATAATAAATGTTGTTTTTCTTGTGAAATAATATAGTCTAATAATTCTATTATGTATTTATCTTTTATTATTTTTTTAGCAAAGTCATAATTTTTAATTGCTATACTTTCTACTTTTATATTTGCTTTTAACATATTTTCTAAATCAGTACTGTAATCTATGTTTTTAGAACTCCAATAATTTATATTGTTAAATTCATTGATTGTGTAAAAAGACGGGGTAACGCCTAATAATTTAATTGCTTGACCTAGATATGCAATATGTCTCATTTCTTCAATAGCTATTTCTAATATTTTTTTACTGAAATCTTTATCGTTTGTTACAATATGTTGATATGTGTATAATGAAGTCGCACTGAATTCACTTATTTCTGATGTGTAACTATTTAACAATATATGTGCATAATCTAGATTTTTATTTTCTACTTTTATATCCATAAAACCTCCTAAATAATAATATGCAGTTAAAAAAGTTATAATAAAAAATAATAACTATACATTTTAATTGATTATAATTAGTATTTATAATATAATTGTAATAGGTGATTAGATTATGGATGAAATTTTATTAGAAGCGCAAATGAGAATGGATAGCGCTATTGAATCTTGTGAAAAAAGATTTACAAATATACGTGCTGGAAGAGCAAACCCAGCAATATTAGATGCAGTAATGGTATCTTATTATGGAAGTGATACTCCGCTTAAACAATTAGCGACTATCTCTATTCCTGAGGCAAGACAATTAGCGATTAAACCTTTTGATAGATCTTGTTTAAATGCAATAGAAAAAGGAATTTTTGAAGCAAATATCGGGCTAACTCCAAACAATAATGGAGAAATAATTATATTAAATATACCTGTTTTAACAGAAGAAACAAGAAGAGAGTATGTTAAACAAGCATCAAAAATTGCTGAAGAAGCAAAAATAGCATTAAGAAATATTAGACAAGACGCTAATAATGATATTAAAAAACTTGAAGTAAGTGAAGATGATAAAAAATTAGGGCAAGAAAATGTTCAAGAACTAATAAACACTTATAATAAAACAGTTGAACAAAAACTAAAAGAAAAAGAAACGGAATTAATGAGTATTTAATTCTTTTTTAAATGGAGGATACATGAAAAATTTATATATCGATTTTGATGGAGTAATTATGGATACAATAACTTCATCAACTATTATGTTAAAAGATTTAGGCATTGACTACAAAAATAAAGAACATGGGGAAAAAATAACACAATTTTATGCAAATCTA